>WRKH01000170.1 GCA_009778175.1 Turicibacter sp. | reverse complement strand
CCGCCACTTCCGACTCCGTGAAACCGTAATCGTTGGTGTAAAGTTTATCGTTGAACATATCGAAAGTCTTGATATTGTTCAGTCCGCTAAACAGGCTCTCCTTGGAAATCCGCATAACGCCCGTAATTAGGGCTTTTTCCAAATAATGGTTGCCTTTTACGCCAGCGGAGAAGAAGAGCGTTTCAAAATCCCGAATTTCCTCGTATTTATCGGATTTGTGGTTGTCCATGAGTAGCTTGTCGTACTCGTCAATGAGAATGTAGGAACGCTTGCCAGTGGCTTTGTAGACGGATTCCGTCAGATAGAGCAAGCCGTTTGGGTTGTCAAAATCCTTGTCGTGCAGGTATTCCGCAACCGCCATCGGCAGGTTTTTGTCGCCGCAATAGGCGGTGATATATTCGGCAATCTTGAAAAATATGTCTTTCTTGTACCGTTGCCGACTCAGCCCCTTAAAATCAAAGTAAAACACGGGTGCGGAGTTCGCTTTTTCCCAAACTGGGCTGCTCTCGATGTACAGCCCCTTGAACAGATGCCGATAATCCTCCGCATCGGTCAGAAAGCACCGCAAAGTGTCCATATTAAGGGTTTTTCCCAGCCGTCTGTGCCGTGTAATCAAATGCACCGCACTGGAATCACACAAAAAATGCTCTATCATGTGGGTTTTGTCCACATACAGGCTGCCGTCCGTTACTATCCGCTCGAACGCCGAGGTGCTTAAATCAATCCTTTTTGTTGTGCCTAAAATCATGGGGTTGTCCTCCTTTTTGGTTATAATTCATTATAACTCATGTTGGAAATTTTTGCAAGTCTTTTGCGAAAAAAATTTGCAAAATCCGTGTGATATTGGCGGAACCATCGCTTTTGACTATTTTAACATCGGAAACCTAGGATGTTTAAATCGCAGTTGGTATCCTTATTATCAATATATCAATGGCGGCGGCGATTGCCAATTACAAAAATATTACAACTTCTTCCTCGGTCTCTTCGCCGACTTTTTCGGCGGTTTCCGAGTTTCAATCTTTTTCCCTTTTCTCGGACGAATCAACGCTCGCTCGTCATGCCCTATCAAATCCGTCCGCCCAGCCCTCGTCAACGCCTTTTTTACCAATTCATAATTCTCTAGCAACCGATACTGCATTAACGCACGTTGCATGGCTTTTTCTTTCTGCCCTTTCGGCACATAGATTTTCTGCAAAGTGTAGGGATTCAGCCCAGTATAGTACATACAGGTGGAAATGGTCGCTGGCGTGGGGTAAAAATCCTGCACCTGCTCGGGCATATGGCCCGTGGATTTCAGATATTCCGCCAATTTTACGGCATCCGCCAAGTCGCAACCTGGATGACTTGACATCAAATAAGGCACTAAATATTGCGATTTGTGCAGACGTTCGTTGACCTCGTCAAATTTTTCGGAAAATCGCAAAAAATCTCGGAAATCTGGCTTACCCATCGCCGTCAGCACATTCTCGGAAACGTGTTCGGGGGCGACTTTTAGCCGTCCGCTTACGTGATGTTCGCATAATTCTCGCAGAAAATCGCCGCCCAATGGGTCGTTTAACACATAATCATATCGCACACCCGACCGCACAAACACTTTTTTAACTTTGGGAATTTTCCGCAATTCTCGCAATAATTTTATGTATGGCTTGTGATTGTATCGGAGATTTTTGCATGGTTTAGGGGCTAGACAATGCCTTTTACATGGGCTTTCGCAAGGGTTTTCTCGGAAATTCGCCGTTGGGCCGCCGACATCGTGAATATATCCCTTAAACTCGGAATCCTTGGCAAATTTCTCTGCCTCGGCAAGGATAGATTTGTCGCTCCGAGCCTGTATTTGCTTGCCTTGGTGGTAGCCCAACGCACAGAAATTGCAACCGCCGAAACACCCACGGTGGCTCGTTATGCTGAATTTTACTTCCTCGATTGCAGGAACGCCGCCCTCGCTTTCGTATTTTGGATGATAATTCCGCTCGTAGGGCAGGCTGTAAACCCTGTCCAATTCGGCGGTTGTGAGCGGCTCGGCTGGCGGATTCTGCACCACAAAAATATTGCCGTATTCCTCCACCAAAATGTCCGAGTTTTCGCCTTTTTTGACATTTTCATGCTGGATTATCACGCTTTTTGCGTACTCCAATTTGGACTTTTTGCCAGGCTCTTTTATCGCTTTAAAACTCGGAAGAATTTGGGGGTTTTCCAAGAAATCCAGCGTTTTCGTCTTAAAAACCGTCCCCTTGATAAATGTCAGATGTTCCACCGCCAAGCCGCTTGCGAGGGATTCGGCAATTTCTATGATTTGGTGTTCGCCCATGCCGTAGACTAGCAAATCCGCCGAGGAATCCAGCAAAATAGAGCGGCGGACGGCATTGTCCCAGTAGTCATAATGAGCCAGTCGCCGCAAACTCGCCTCAATTCCGCCCAAAATTATCGGAATTTCCTTGTAGGATTCTCGGATTTTGTTGCCGTAGACGATGGTCGCACGGTTGGGGCGTTTGCCCAAAACGCCGCCAGGCGAGTACGCATCAGTTTTCCGCTTGTGCAGGGCGACCGAGTAGTGGTTGACCATGGAATCGATGTTGCCGCCGCTTACCAAAAAAGCCAAATTGGGCTTGCCAAATTGGGTAAAATCGGCTGTCGTTCGCCAGTCGGGCTGTGCCAAAACCGCCACGCTGTATCCGTGGGATTGCAGCAGCCGCCCGATTATCGCCACGCCGAATGACGGATGGTCAACATAGGCATCGCCCGTTACGAGGACGAAGTCGGGTGGGGCGGTTAGTTCTTGTGGGGTGGTTGGTAGGAACATGGTGTTACCCTTTCTATGAATTACGAGATTTTGTGGTCGCCGCAAACGAATTTTCATCTACAGACTGGAAAATCAAACAAACATAACCAAGCCAAAAGAAGCGGGTCAAGGGGCGCGCTCCTTGCGGGGTCTGGGGCTGGCCCCAGTGGGGGTGTGGGGGCTAGCCCCCACGGTCTTACCAATTTGCGCCTCGTACGTTGAATTTGCTGACTACGTTGCTCATCATTTCGGATTGGCTGGCTAATTCTTCGGACATCGCAGCTACCTCCTGGCTGGTCGCCGCATTGCTTAATACCACCTTGGATATTTCCTGAATCGATGTGCTAAAATGAGCCATTGCTGCCGATTGCTCCTGCGACCCCTTTGAAATGCTAACCATTACGTCCGCCATCTTCTCCGTACAGTCAACGATTAAGTTAAAAGTCTGTGTCGTCTTTTTTGCAATATCAAGCCCCTCGTCCACCTTCTCCTTTGAGTTGATTATTAAATTTGCGGTTTCAGTGGCGGCACTACGACTCATTGCAGCAAGATTTCGTACCTCTTCAGCCACAACAGCAAAACCCTTACCATGCTCCCCTGCCCGTGCCGCTTCCACAGCTGCGTTTAACGAGAGCAAATTTGTCTGAACGGCTATGCTCTCTATCGTTTTCATTATGCCCGAAATATCTGCAAAAGCATTACTTATAGCGTCCATGGAATCCAACATAGCCCTCAACCCAAACGCCCCCGCACTAGCACTTTCCTTGGTCTCTATCGATAGCGTATTCGCCAAACTCACATTGTCCAAATTCTTGTTTATAACCTTGCTTACAGCCATGGCACTCTCGCTTAATTTTTGAGCTGCAAAAGACTGCCTACTACTGCCGTCCGCTAAACTCGTGCTACTGACCGCCATATGCAAAACGCCAGAATTTACTTGTACCGTCGATACGCAAACCTCACTTATAACGGTGTTCAGAGTATCTATGAGGGTAACGAACGAATCCTTTAGTATCGAAAAATCCCCCACATAGTCCAATTTCATCGCTTGGTTGAGATTATTCTCCGAAAGACCATGTATTACATCGGACAATTCCCCGATATATGCGGACATATAGTTCATTGTTCCGTTAATGGAATCTTGCAATGCCTGAAAATTCCCCTTAAAATTCCCAGTCATACGCCCGCCTAAGTCGCCTTCCTCCACCAAACTCATAACCCGAGACACCTCTTTTATAGGCTCTACAATGGCATCCAACAATCTATTCATACTAGCCATGGTGTTAGCCCAATCGCCAGCAAAATACTCCGTATTAGCTCTTACCGATAAATTCCCCTTTGTCGCCTCTTCGATTAATGTGCTTATTTCCGCCTCAATCGCCTTGCAGGTAGCTCTGGTCGTCTCGATGATACGATTTATAAACACTTTTTTACCTGGCAGGGTTTTCATCGGCGTATCAAAATCGGTTGTCGCTATGTTGCCCAAAATGTTTAACGCTTCTCCCGCTAACTCTATATGCTGCTTTACCATCGCATTAACTTGACCCACCACAAGCCCAAACTGTCCCGAAAACTCCGATTCCTCCAAAAAATAATCAACCTCACCCCTATCGAAGTGCATAGATGCCATTTCACGCAGACCGTCCGTTAGCCGATGCACAACGGCAACCACCTCGCTAAAACTATCCGCTAACATACCCGTCTCATCTTTGGAGGGTTTTTCTATGTTGACGTTAAAATTCCCTTTGGAAATACAATCGGCTGCCCCCACCAATTTTTTTAAGGGGCGGGAGATGGAATCGGAAATCCACAGAGCAAGCAATGCTGAGGTAAGCAAAACAAAGGAGCTAGACATCAACATAATTACAGATGTTCTATCCGTGGCATCTCTTATGTTTGCCGTCTCGGTGTCAACCATTGTGGTGGCATCGGATAATTTTTTGTTAAATAGCTGATTTATGCGGACAACGAGAGAATTAGCCCCGTATAGATGCGACAAAGCCTGTATATAATCCATATCATACACCGCCTCGAGTACGGGAGTATATACGATTTGTCTAAATTCATAGAGCAGCTCCAAAATTTCGTTGGCATCCGCCACGTGTCTGTCTATGTCCGTCTGTGTGAAATGTGGATAAAAATACAGCACAGATGAAAAATATCTAACAGCCTCTACCGCATCCATATAGACGGCATACGCCTCTTGAGATAGGATTTCAACATCGTCTGTATGTCCCTTTTGAGCATAGGCTACAAGTGTAGTGGTTATCAACATATAATCACGTACATATCCCTGTGCCTGCTGCATAGCCTCGCGAGCTTCGATGGATATTTGCAGCAAATTTTCATAGGAATCGGTAACCCTATGCACCCTTGAGAATGCGTAGCCCGATATAATAGCTCCCATCGAAACGATAATTCCAAAACAGATAAGAAGTTTGGTGCGAATCATAAAATTTCTAAACCAAGTCATGCTTTTTTTGCTGTAGCGCACTATAACATAGGATGCTGTATCTTTTGAGACAACGCTGTTTTTATAACATAAATTTCCTGTAGTACACTACTACCCTCCTTTTTTAACAAATTTGACCCCTAAGGCCTACAAGGCTACTCGCCTTCTCAATTATGGTCGCAAACCCGTAACGATCAACCGTTCGTTTTGCGAAACGCTTAATTTCAATCTTATGATTGTATTATACAACCTAGTGCAACACAAAGTCAAGGGTAACTATAAATTTTTTTACTACCCCTTGCATATTTTATACTATTTATGTTATAATATCAGGGTACGAAAAAATAATTTTCGCGTCAGTCTGACTGATTAGAAAGGGGTACTACCATGGCAAAAAAAACAATCGACGACATCCAAGTAAAAGGCAAAAGAGTGCTGGTGCGTTGCGACTTCAACGTGCCTATCGTGGAGGGCAAAATAACGGACGATAACAGGATAATCGCCGTACTACCCACACTGAAAAAACTCATTGCAGACGGCGGCAGGCTTGTCCTATGCTCGCATCTAGGCAAACCAAAAGGACCCGATCCTAAGGCCTCCCTGGCTATCGTTGCCGAGCGTTTAGGGCAACACCTGGGTAAATCGGTAACTTTCGCCGATGACGACAACGTCGTGGGCGAAAACGCCAAAAAGGCGGTTGCCGCTATGAACGACGGCGACGTTGTTCTCCTGCAAAACACACGTTTTCGCAAGGAGGAGGGCAAAAACGAGGAGGCATTCTCAAAAGATTTAGCCAGCCTCGCTGACGTTTACGTCATGGACGCTTTCGGCTCGGCTCACCGTGCCCATTGCTCCACTGTTGGCGTTACGAAATTCATTTCCACCTCCGCCGTTGGCTACTTGGTCAACAAGGAATTGGAATATTTGGGCAACGCCGTAGACGATCCCAAACGGCCTTTCGCCGCAATCCTAGGCGGCAACAAGGTTTCATCAAAGATTAGCGTAATCGACAGCTTAATCACAAAAGTGAACATTCTCGTAATAGGCGGCGGCATGGCTTACACATTTATGAAAGCCAAGGGCCACAACATCGGCAATTCCCTATTCGAGGAAGATTACGTCCAATACTGCAAAGACATGATAAAAAAGGCAGCCGACTTAGGCGTAACGCTCCTACTCCCAACCGACACAGTAGTAGCCAAAGAATTTGACAAAAACGCCGAGTTCAAGACCGTACCAGAGGGCGGCATCGAGGACGGCTGGATGGGGCTCGACATAGGCGAAGCTTCTCGCAAGGCTTTCACCGCAGCTTTAGCCGATGCAAAAACAATAGTATGGAACGGGCCTATGGGCGTGTTCGAGTGGGAAAATTTCGCAGGGGGCACGCATCACATTGCCAAATTCATGGCTGACTCCTCCGCCGTAACCGTAATAGGCGGCGGCGACTCGGCAGCAGCAGCCATCCAAATGGGCTTCGCCACCAAAATGACTCACATTTCAACAGGCGGCGGCGCGTCCCTAGAATTCCTAGAAGGCAAACCCCTCCCAGGCGTAGTAGCAGTTCAAGACAAATAACCAAAACCTAAAACCTTGGGGCTCTGCCCCAAACCCCGCCA
>WRKH01000169.1 GCA_009778175.1 Turicibacter sp. | reverse complement strand
CTACCCCTGGCGTAGTAATCATCGCCTCAATTCCTACCTCTACAATATCGTCAGCATATCCTCCTGCAAAGACGGTAAAGCCGCCTACCCCTAGCGTAAGTATCAACGCTAAAACTGCACTTGCAAATCTTTTTGTAAGTTTTATTTTCATGAAACTTACTTCCTTATAATTTTTTTGATTTAGCGGAAAGACCAAAAGTCT
Source organism: Turicibacter sp. (assembly GCA_009778175.1). Taxonomy (GTDB): domain Bacteria; phylum Bacillota; class Clostridia; order Lachnospirales; family WQUN01; genus WRKH01. The sequence goes on along the minus strand of WRKH01000169.1, from coordinate 6,644 downwards.
CCCGTCAAATCTTTATAAATACATAGTATCATACTAAAAAAATTTTGTCAACATTTTTTGAAAAAATTTTTATTACAAACCAAAAAACAAGAGGTTGAAAAATCAACCTCTCGTCCTTTGCGACCCCCCGAAACCGCTAAAAATTTAAACCAACTAAGCATCCCCAAAAACCAAAAAACAGCGAACAATGGGGTCAAGGGGCTCGCCGCCCCTTGCGGGGTGTGGGGGCATCTGGTGTCCAGTGGACACCGTTTAGGCGTTGCGAGTAGCACCAGAGCCCCACGGTCTTAATCTCTAAACAGCAAGTTCGTATATTTTTTGAGCATCGTCCATGGTTATTTTGACGAAATTGCCGAAAGAATCGCCCTGATTGATGTGGAGAGTTTTTACTAGGGTGGGTATGTCCTCTTTTTTTGCCCCTAGTTGGGCGAAATTTATGGGCAGCCCGATGGAAGAGAAAAAGTTTTCCATGGCGGTTATGCCGCTTAGTGCTAGGGCTTTTTTGTCGCTCGAAGGCGGGATGTTCCATACACGAGTGGCGAATTGGGCGAAGAGGTCGAGGTCGGCTTCGTGTACGAATTTCATCCATGCAGGGAACATTACGGCAAGCCCTGCACCGTGTGCTACATCGTAAAGTGCGGACAGTTCGTGTTCCAAAATATGAGACGACCAGTCGCCGATACGCCCCACGCCGCAAGAATTGTTGTGGGCGACTGTGCCAGCCCATGTGAGATTGGCACGAGCAGTGTAGTTGTTAGGGTCTTTTATCGCCTTGGGGGCCTCGGTTATGGCGGTTAGGAGGATTGCCTCGCATAGGCGATCGCTAATCTCCACGCCCTTGACCGTTGTGAAATAGCGTTCCATAACGTGAGCCATCATGTCAGCCACGCCGCAAGCTGTTTGGAAAGGGGGAAGAGTGTAGTTGAGTTCGGGGTTTAGGAGCGAGAAGACAGGGATAATGTGGCTGGTGTTACAGCCCCGTTTTAAGGGAGTTGCACCCGTTTTGGTAATGACCATGGAATTGGATGCCTCGCTACCAGCGGCGGGAATGGTAAGGATTGTGGCAACGGGTAGAGCACGTTCAACGGGTTTGCCGTCGAAAAATTCCCAGAAATCGCCGTCATAGAGAGATCCCACGGCGATGGCTTTTGCGGAGTCAATGGCACTGCCGCCGCCCACGGCAAGCACAAAGTCCACATTTTCAGCTTTGCAGAGCTTGATGCCCTCGTATACAAGGGTATCAATGGGGTTGGGCTGTGCACCGCCCAATTTTACATAGGCTATGCCCGCCCCCGTCAGCTTGTCTTCCACTCGGCCAAGCAAGCCCGACTTTACGACCGATCCGCCCCCATAATGCACAAATACCTTTTTGGCATTATACTTCTTTAGCATATCGGCAATGCGGAGTTCCGCTTCCTTGCCGAATACGAAGTCGGTGGGGGTGTGTAGATTGAAATTTTGCATGATTTCATCTCCTTATTTTTGTGAGTTTTCGATAATTATATCACAGCTATTTAAGTCGGTCAAGTTTTTATAAACTCAAAATCCAAATAATTTCAAACTCGCCATATTAAAATTTGACTTTTATCAACGATTTGTGCTCGTCGTATTAAAATTTGACTTTTATCAACGATTTGTGCTCGCCATATTAAAATTTGACTTTTGTAAACGATTTGTGTAAAATGAATTTATAGTTGCAATCGGCGATGCGAAAACGCCCGCAAAGCCAAAAAAATGGAAATCGATTGAACCAAAAGGAGGTTTATTATGTCAAAAATCATAAAACAAAAGAAACGCTCGGAGATAGCAGACGAATATAAATGGTCGATAGAGGTGTTGGTAGAATCCGACGAGGTCTGGAAAGCGGATTTTGAAACCTTGAACGAAAAAATAGATGCCTTCGCCAAATATAAGGGTAAATTGGCTGAAAAACTATTGGAATGTCTCACAGAGCAGGCTGAAATGTCAGAAGAATTTGAAAGATTGTACGTCTACGCCAATATGAAATTCCACGAAGATGCAAACGAGAGCCTATATCAAGGGTTTTCTGATATGGCTTCTGGTCTAGACAGCAGACTAATGGCTGCCACGGCTTTTATCGAGCCTGAAATCCTGGCATTGGACGAAAATTTGATAAAATCATCAAAATTTGACCTTTTTCGTCATAAACTAGATAATCTTTTACGTCAAAAAGCACATATCTTGTCCACTGAGGCGGAGGAGATTTTGGCAAAGGTTAATGAACTCGCCGAAGCACCTGATAATATTTTCAACATACTGGACAGTGCCGATATAAAATTTGGAGCTGTAACAGATGAGAAGGGAAATACAGTGGAATTGACACATGGGCGATACAGTTCACTCCTGCTATCTTCCAACCGTGAAATCCGCAAAAATGTCTGGCACAATTACTATGACAGCTATTGGAATTTGAAAAATACTTTGGCGGCAACCTATTCTGCTAGTGTTAAAAAAGATGTATTTTTTGCTAAAATACGGCGGCACAATTCCGCCATGGAAGAGGCGTTATTTTACGATAATATCCCCACATCCGTCTACACAAATTTGATAGATACGGTACATGAATTTTTGCCAGAGCTGCACAGATACCTCAGACTACGCAAAAAAAACTTGAATTTATCAGAGATTAGAGCCTATGACCTTTACACGCCCATAATAAAGGATTTGGACTACAAAATCGAGTACAAGGATGCTGTAGAATTGACTTTGAAGAGTTTAGCTCCTCTTGGCGAAGATTATGTGAAAGTGGCACGGGCAGGGCTTTTGCACGAGGGCTGGGTTGACGTATACGAGAATGTTGGCAAACAAAGCGGTGCGTATTCTTGGGGAGCGTACGGCTCGTTCCCTTACATTTTGCTAAATTACCAAAATAAACTCGACGATGTTTTCACAATAGCCCATGAATTGGGTCATTCCATGCACAGCTATTATGCTTGGAAAACTCAACCTTATGTGTATGGCGATTACAGCATATTTTTGGCGGAAATCGCCTCTACCGTAAACGAGGCACTTCTGATGGATTATATGCTGAAAGAAGGGGAAACAAATATGCGGGCGTTTCTAATAAACGAATGGCTCGAACATTTTCGCACAACCATATTTCGCCAAACTCTATTTGCAGAATTTGAATTAAAGACACACCAAATGTCGGAAACGGGCGAACCGCTCACATTGGAGGTCTTAAACGCCACGTACCGTAGCTTAAACGAAAAATATTACGGCGCAGAGGTAACTTTGGACGACAAACTAGATTTAGAATGGGCTAGAATTTCTCATTTTTACAGCCCTTTCTACGTTTACCAATATGCAACGGGTTATTCGGCGGCGATGGCGTTTATAACCCGTATTCTCTCCTCGCCCATCGAGGTTGAAAAATATCTAGGTTTCTTGAAAGCTGGTTCATCGGATTATCCTTTGGAAATCCTAAAAAATGCGGGGCTAAATATGTTTGAACCTACTCCAATCCGAGAGGCTCTAAATAAATTCTCTGAACTCATCACCGAAATGGAGAAAATTTAGGATTGGGTGTATAGATTAGCCGTTGGGCTTTTTGCGGCAAATCCCCGATTGCACTTTTTAGTTGCCCCCCTTGACTTCCCGCCAACATTTCGTTATAATTCAAATATAACAAATAACCAGCGGAAAATCCGCTAGAAAAGGAGAGTTATATGAAAAGAATTAAAATTTTAGCGGCAATCGTTTTGGCGATTTCGCTGCTACCCATCAACACCCTTGCATTTGCGGGATTTACGCAAAATTTCGAGGGCGTGCCACGGCGGACGGAAAACGGCATCGAGTTCTTGCAACTACGTGCGATTGCCGATAACAACAACATAACCGCCGAATGGGAACAGGAGACAAGGACGGTGCGGCTTATCGACGAATTGGGCAACCAACGTGCCGTGCAGGTCGACAATGTGGGCGGTTTTATCGAGGACGGCAGGACTTGGATTCCGTTAAGCTACGCCGAAACGCTATTCCCAGCGGAGCCATTGCCGCAAATCGAGGATATGAGCGTGGTGCAGCCAATCGACCCAGCCGACAGCCTGGCGGTGGCGACCGAGTTTGTGGAGCACTTTGTTGCTGGCGATTTGGCGGCGCTTTTTCCACTAATGTCGCCAGAATTTGTGGCACTTGTGGGCGAGACTTTGCCAACGATGTATCAAATGGTTTTGGCACAACGTGGCGATTTGCTTTCGTTCACCCTTTACGACCAGCACACGACGGATGGGCTTGGATTGGGCTTTGTAACGCACTCGCTATTTGACTTTGAAATTACCTCGGTAATCGGCACAACGCTTTTCCGAATCGGCGTGGGGCCAGACGGCCAAATCGACCGTTTCACGGATTCGATTCTCGAAGGATTGGGCTTTACGTTCGTGCCGATTCCACCAGCGGCGGATGCGACGTATTCCGCCGAGCCTGTAATCGTGGGTGCGGGAACGCCATGGGCTTTGGACGGAATGTTGACAATACCGAACGATGCAACGGCTGAAAACCCTGTACCTGCGGTCGTTTTGGTGCATGGCTCTGGGCCGCATAATATGGATTCCTCCCTTTTTAACAACCGAATTTTCCACGAAATAGCCAGTTATCTATCGTCCAACGGCGTGGCGGTTTTGCGGTACGACAAACGCACATTAACGCACGCCGTGGCAATAGCAACAACCGTGGGCGAAAGTTTTACAATTTGGGAAGAAACCATCGAGGACGCAGTTTTGGCGGCAGAGATTTTGCAAGCCGATGAGCGGATTAGCGGCGTTTTCGTGGCAGGGCTTAGCCTTGGCGGAATGATGGCACCTGCAATCGCCGAGTTTGGCGGCTTGGACGGTGCAATCTTGCTGGCTGGCTCGCCTCGTCCGCTGTTTGAAATTTCCTATGACCAAAATCATCAGGCAGTCGCAGCGGCGTTGGCGGAGGGCTTGATTTCCGAGGAAGATGCGGCGGCAACGCTTGCGATGGTTGCGGCGATGATAATCGAGGCACGCAACTTGCCGAATTTATCCGAGGAAGAGTTAGTGGGTGCGATGATTTTCGGATTTCCTGCGATTTATCAGCGGTCAATAATGGATAATTTGCCGTTGCCGATAATTTCTCGGAACGTGATACCTACGTTGATTTTGCAGGGTGGCAGAGATTTCCAAGTATTAGCGGAGGGCGATTTTGACATATTTGTCGAGCATACGGCAGGTTACGACCACGTGCAGACTATATTATATCCTGATTTATCGCATTTGTTCATGCCCGCCTTGACGGATTTTGTTGACTTACGAGAGTATATGCCTGACAATAATGTTGATGTGCAGGTTTTGCGGGACATTGTTGAGTGGATATTTGGGGTTTTGGAGTAGGGTTTGTTGGAAAGCGGCTGAGTTTTCAGCCGCTTTTCGAGTGTTTCATTTTCCTAAAATGGCTCTAATTCTGTCTCCAGCGGTGGGGTGTCCCTGTTTTTCCGCCATTCGATACCACTTTAATGCCTCGTTAATATTTTTGGCTATGCCGCTGCCTGTTTCGTACATAAGGGCTATTTTGAACTGCGATTCGCCATCGCCAAGTTTTGCCGCTCTTAAAAAATATCGAGCCGCTACCTCTAGATTTTTAGGAACTTTTTCTCCTTGCACGTACATTACCGCTACATCATGCTGTGCGATTGGGTCATTTTCGTTAATCGGCTTAATTTTCGGAGCATTTTTGATTTTTGAATTTTTTATTTTCTCCGAAAGTTTATCAGAAAAATTTTCGGAAACTGAATTTTCATCAAGTTTGGTAGAAAAATTTTCGGAGACCAAATTTTCATCGGCATAGCTTGGCGGAATAGCAACATCCACAGACATCGCCCGATTCGTCTGTGTTTCGATTGTAGGCGTACGTGTGTTTTTCGCTAACTCTTCAACGTAAGAATGGGCTTTTTTCAAGCCTTGCTCCGTCAAATTTAGCAAAACCTCCGCCGATTTGGAGTTTCTGACAATGTTCGCTTTTTCGCCCAGCAACCCCAAACTCTTTGAAAAAAGCCCTTTTAATGATGTATCAGGAGTATTTTCTGTGTTTTCGGCATTGCCAATTTTTGGATTGGGGGCTGTTTTCAAATTTTCTAAAATTGCAGACGGCAAGCCAACCCCAAGTCCAAGCGTGTACACAGCTTCGCCAGCACGGGATTCTTCCAAGCCACATTCGTTTACTAAGTGCATCTTAATTTGGTTGACTGAAATTTTTTGGCGCGGGGATTCCAAAGTTAGCAAGGCGGCAAGTTTTTCGGCAACATTGCCTTCGTTCACGGCAATACGCAAAGTGGTGCGTAATTTCGTATTAGCTGCGTAAATATCGGAGATCAGGGCATTCAAAAAAGATTTATCTTTATAGGCGACAGCCCCTTTTTGCACAATTTGCTCGTGCAACCACATTTCGGGGGTTTTGGGGGTTTCCACGGTCATTCATCCTCTCTTGCAAACATCAACAATCCCTTCCATTATTATTTTACAACGCTCTTTCTCTCATGTCAATATTTTTTTAAAACCGTGGGGGCTCTGCCCCATATACACTAACTTAACCAGCAAACAACTGAAGAACCCTAGGATCCAGGCGTTTTTCAAGATATAAACTAGCTGATATAACATTAAAAGATT
>WRKH01000168.1 GCA_009778175.1 Turicibacter sp. | reverse complement strand
TGAGGTTTTGGCAAAATTTTTAGCTATTATGTTTTAACTTTCGCCATTTTATATCACTAAAATTTTTTTGTAACCTATGTTTGACACTTCTACACTAGATTTGTACAGGGGCAGGAATCCGATGTTGACAGTAACTGCGGTTTCGGGTTTGACGCTGCCGTATAGTGTGATTGAGGAAATAGCCGAGCGTTTGGATGCCGAGCGTGATAATATCTTGAAAAATCACAAGGCGACAAGTACACAGCGACTCAGTAAAGGGTTAAATATCTTGGCTGAGATGGAAGAAAATGACACCCCACAAGATGCTCTGGAAACGGCGGAAAGTATTTTCGGCAAATACATAAATTAGTCGGTTTTGCGGATTGGGGGAATCAAAAAATTCCTCCAACCACGCACACAAAAAAGTAAGGGTTGCGGGCATTCCCGACTCGTGGCTCTGAACAGGTTTTAAAGTTTGGCTTTGTACCGTTTACGGTTGAAAAATGGCGGTTCAAAGAGAATTTTGTGGGTTCGATTCCTACGTGTGCGATTGATTATCCGAATTGAGATAATTAAAATGATTAAAATGATTAAAAAATCCCCATTTAGAGGGCAATTAGAGGAGAAAAAATGGCACAGAATTTTTTGTTTTACGCAAGTTTCATAGAAGCCGTGGAGAGTTTGCCAAAACGAAATCAATTGGAGGTCTTAAAGGCGATAATCCGTTACGGTTGCTACAATGAAATGCCAAAGGAAGACGGGATTGCAAAGGCGATAGTCGGTTTAGTGGCTCCGAATATAGACTCGGCTAAAAAGCGACATTCGGCATCGGTTAAAAATGGAAAGGCTGGCGGTAGACCTGCGAATGATAACCTGCCAAAACCTAGCGATAATGCGCCCCGACATAACAATAACCTACCAAAACCTAACAACAACCAAATCGAACCTAGCAACAACCTATCGAAACCTAACGATAACCTAGCCGAACCTAACAGTAACCTACCAAAACCTAGTGATAACCTTGAGAGAGAGAAAGAGATTGAAGTTGAAGTTGAGTCTGATGTGGATACAGAGAAAGAGAGAGAATCTGCTCTCGCTCTCGCCACAGCTCCGACGATAAAAAATTACAAAAAGCCGACCAAAAGGGAAGTATTGGCGGTTACGGAGTTTGTTTTGGAGGACTTAAATGCTAGGACAGGCGAATCGTTTAGTGCAACAAACGAGGAGACACAGAAGAGTGTTGCAAGGTTATTAAAGCAAGGTTTTTCGGTCGAGCAGATGTTGGAGGTGGTGGAGAAAAAGGAGATTGAATGGCGAGATGTAGAGCATATGCGACCGCATTTGCACCCTAAAACGCTGTTTGGCAGAAATTTTGCGAGTTATTTGGAGCAACCTGGAGTTTCGGAGGTTGGAGGCGTGGCACGTCGTAATAAGTTTGCGAATTTTCCCCCGAGAGAGCGTGATTATGATGAAATGGAGCGGATTGAGCATGAAAGGATAGCTAAAGAAGTGGGGCTTTGGGATGGAAAATGGGAGTCGAGTTGACGGCTTGGAGTTGATTGAGTTAAGAATTATTAGAATGTGAGGGAGAAAAAATGGGAAAACTATTTACAATAAAAATTTGCGGAAATTGCGGATACGCCCATGAACTTTGGGTAAAAGGCAACGACCCACTTGACGATGGCGAGCCAGAGTACCTAAATTTTCTTTGCACTAACTGGAAATCTAACAAATGTGTTGAGTTTGTCAAGTACCACAGTAGGTGCAAATCGTGGCAACGAAAACGCCCTAAATTACAAATAAAAAACAGCTTAGAAAGCGAGAAACAAAGTGATTAAAATGCTTGAAAATTGCTGTGTCAACTGTGAATATTTAGATTTCATAACCTACTGTGAAGACTATGAATATTGTACGTGTAGGCACGAGATGAGTGTAAACTACAGCTGTGATATTGTTGTTTCAAGAATATATCACGTTTATTGTGGATATTGGCAGCAACGGACGGCTAAGCGAGAATTTGAAATGTATGAGAAGTGGGCTAACAAAAATGAAAAATAGAAGAGGTATAATATGGCACAAAATAGCAAAATAGAATGGACAGACACAACCTGGAATCCAATCACAGGTTGCACAAAAATATCATACGGCTGCGAAAATTGCTACGCCGCAAAAATGGCGAATCGTCTGCACAAAATGGGCAATGCGAAATATGCGAACAATTTTACCGTTACATTACACGTAAACGCCCTAAAAGAGCCATATAAGTGGAAAAAGCCACGGCGAATTTTCGTCTGCTCGATGTCGGATTTATTCCACGAGGACGTGCCAGACGGCTTTATACAAAAGGTTTTTGCGGTTATGAACGAAAATCCTCAACACATTTTCCAAGTGCTAACAAAACGAATTCACCGTGGATTAAGCGATCAAATGGAAAAATTAACTTGGTCAAAAAATATTTGGCTTGGTACAACGATTGAGGATGGGGAAGCAAAAACGATGGCAGGAATAAGTATGTTAAGGTACACTCCAGCAAAAACTAAATTTATTTCGTTCGAGCCGCTTTTGCAAGATGTGGGCGAATTATATTTAAGCGGCATAGATTGTGCAATCGTAGGCGGCGAAAGCGGGGCGAACGCTCGTCCCATGCAAGAAGATTGGGTGTTAAACATCAAAAAACAATGCGAAGAGCAAAACGTAGCATTTTATTTCAAACAATGGGGCGGTAAAAATAAGAAAAAGGCAGGTCGGTTGTTGCAAGGGCGAACTTGGGACGATATGCCGAAAGGGGTGCAGAAATGTTAGGTTACATAATAGTTTTTGCAATAATTTTGTTTCTTATACCTCTGCTAGGTATGTTGTTTGAACATTATACCTATATAAAGCAAAAATACAAACGCTTAAAATGTCAAAATTGCGAATATCGCCGAAATTACTTCAACAACTCAAAATTTGGCACTTATCACTGGGACAGGCAAAGGCGGACTTTCGTTAAGAAGGAAGGGGAATAAAATTGGACTACAAGCGAAGAAAGTTATCTAAAAAAGAACGTAAACAAATTCACGGAAGTTTGGGCGGACATTGTGCCTATTGTGGTTGCGATTTAACAATCAAAGATATGCAAGTTGACCACAAACAGCCACTCCGCAAGGGCGGCAGCGACACAATAGAGAATATGCTGCCAGCTTGCCGTCCATGCAACCACAGGAAAAGCACACTAGACATTGAGCAATTTAGGGAAGATGTATTAAATTTCCCTAATGTATTGCAACGAGATAACGTTACATATAGGAACGCCGTCCGCTTTGAAGTGGTTGTGCCTAATCTACACAAAGTTAAATTCTATTTTGAAAGAGAGGGGCTTGAAGAATGATGAAACTAAAATCTTTTTGTATTGCTTTTGTGGTTATTACTATACTTACGTCTTTGGGTTGGCATATAGTTTTTGATAATAGCAGACGACGATATGAGTCAGCAACCCAACCACGGCGTGAAATGTAATCACTAGCCCAACAATACGTCCACCAATTTATAAACGAAGAATTGGGAGGAGAAATCGGCTCAGGATATTTTAATGTTTTGCGAATTGACGGAGACGACCAAATCATATTAAATAGCCGTTTTATGCTACAATTATCAGCGTATTTAGAGAAACTTGGCTATGACGTAGATTCAAAATACTTAACAACTGGACAGACACTTGTCGTCATACTGAATCAGCGTGATTTGCAGAGGTTGAGCAATTTTGACACAAAAAGGAGTGATTGATTTATGAACTATATTCTGCATTTTTTCCCTCTTTTTCCTATACTTTCTGTGCCTTTTTGGTTACTGTGGATAGTAATTTTGTGGCATTGGCGTGTAGAAAAAGGTGATTGTCGCAGTATGTGGCACATCGACCCCATACTAACTTTTACGATACTAATCACTTTTTGCATAAGCGTAGGCATGGGTTTGTATATCTTTCTAAACCAGCCCGACCCACCAGAGCCACCCGTAATGGTGCAAGTTACAGTAGAAGAACGCCAAATAAACGAACAAAACCGCATAATTTACGTGGTATCACGAGGAGAGCAACTGTTCACTTTGGACTCGGCTTTCTTGCCAAGGGAAACTCGCCACTTGTTTGTGGCTGGCGATGTACTGACGGTTGATTTTAGCAATCTTAGAAGATTAAACGGATAGGGTTAGGAGGAGATAATTGTGCGTGAAATGTTGTTGGAACAAGGAACACGTGGCTCGACGGATATGAGCGGTGTTGGTTTAGAGTTTGTGGTTATGTGGGCGGTTTTATCGTTTCTTTTGTGGGCCAGTGTCGAAATTATTACTGGCATCGTGGAATTTGTAAAAAAGAAATGTAGAAAAAAGGAGGAAAAACCATGAAATTCTATTCTCCATTGAGATACCCTGGCGGAAAAGTCAAACTGTATCCTCTTATAAAGTTGCTAATTTCAAGGGCAAATTTGGAAAACGCCACATACATTGAGCCATTTGCTGGCGGTGCAGGTGTAGCGATGTCGCTATTGATGGACGGCACGGCGGAAAAAGTTATAATAAACGATTTGGACAAAGGTATCTATTCATTTTGGCGGGCAGTAAAAACATCACCGAAAGCACTAATTAAAATGATTATCGCCACGCCAGTAACTTTGACCGAGCGAAAAAAGCAACTTGAAATTTACAAAAATGTAACCAAATACAGCATAGAATTAGCCTTTGCCTGCCTTTTTTTGAACAGAGTAAACAGGTCTGGTATAATCACGGCAAGCCCAATAGGTGGACAAAATCAAGATGGTCGTTGGAAACTCGACGACCGATTCAACAAATGCGAAATAATTGAGCGAATCGCCAATATTTCAAGAAAAAAAGATGCAATCACAATATACAATCAAGATATTTTGACTTTTTTGGAAAAATATCTGCCAAAAAATGGCGAAAATGCTTTTGTATACTTTGACCCACCGTATTATAAGCAAGGCGGTCGATTGTACAAACAATCTCTGAACCATGATGACCATATTAGTTTGTCAAAAGCTATCTTAAAGCAAAACGGCTATAATTGGGCATTAACATATGATGACGTTGCAGAAATCAGAGAACTTTATCCACAACAAAATACAAAGCAATTTGACTTAAATTATACTTTGGCAAACAAGGGCAAAACCACAGAAATAATGGTTTGTAGCAGTTGTGATTTATATCCAACTGACAGCGAGATGTCAAAGTTGGGAATTAAATTAAATTTGCGATAAAACGAAAGGAGCAAGCATGAAAATAGGTTTAATAGACATTGATAGCCATAACTTCCCATCATTGCCACTAATGAAAAATATCTGCATACTACAAAGCCCTGTGGGGAAATTCTGTTGCTGTGCCTTGTGTGGAGTATATTTTGGGGAATATTAGAGAGGAGACAGAAAAATGACTATTTTAATTGGTGTAGTAGTATTAGTATGTAGCATTTTTTGCATAATGCTTGCTATCGTATTAATTGAAAAGAATACTAGCCTTGACCCACAAGCTAAAGCTTGTGGGTCAAGGCGGGGGTTTGAGTAGGCTAAAAATTTAGCCCTGTTGCTCAATATAACTCTGGAGAGTAGCTTCACTAACATTACCAATAGAAGAAATAAAATATCCGTCAGTCCAAAAAGTACGTTCTTTCCAAAAATGTGTTTTTAATACAGATTCATGAAGTTTCCAGATGTGGAAAGTGGTAAAACTTTTGATAGTACGTACAAAATCGGATAATCTAACAGTAGGGTCTGTTTCTATCATATAATGTATGTGGTCTTTGTCTGTCTCCATGTATTTTATAGTTACATTATGCCTTTGAGCAATATCTAAAGACAACTGCTTTATGTCGTCCGAAATTATTTTGCTCGACAATAGCTTTTTACGATATTTGCAAACAAAAATAACATGAAACTGCAATAAAAATTTATGTCTATTTTTAGATTTCCAACTAACCATTGACAAACCTCCCAAGGTATGTTATAATAATTATATCACAAACAGGAGGGCAACAGCATGAAAATAGTCTCGTCGTACAAAGTAAAGATACAGCATTATAACAATATTTTCAGCGGCACAGTAGACATTTATAGACGTGCGGTTGCCTTTTTTATTGATGTTTGTGATAAGCATTGGCAAGAGGTACAAGGGCTAACATCTAAAAAACGCAATAACTATGTGGAAAAATTGACAATAAGGACAATACGAAACCCTATTGTAAAATACGATTTTGGCGAAAAGTTTTACAAAATGCCGTCCTACTTACGAAGAGCCGCAATCCAGCAAGCAATAGGAGCGTACTCATCATATACAAGTAACCTAGCAAACTGGGAAAAAAGCAACAAAAAGGGCAAAAAGCCTACATTGACGACCGCTAGGAACGTAATGCCCACCTTGTACAAAGATAATTGCTACATTCGCACAAGCACAACCACCTGCAAGGTAAAAATTTTCCACAAAAACGACTGGATTTGGCTAAATGTTCACTTGCGTGAGCAAGATATAAAGTATATCGATAAACATTGCAGACTATCCAAAGAGCTTGTACCAACCCTAAAAAAGCAAGGTAAAATGTGGTTTTTGACGTTCCCGTTCGAGGAAAACACAAAACTTGCCGATGTAGCAATAAAGCAGAAAAATATCTGTGCCGTGGATTTGGGGCTTAATAATAACGCTGTCTGTTCTATAATGCAAAGCGATGGAACTGTCGTTGCTAGAAAATTTGTCAACCTAGCAACAGAAAAAGACCACTTGCAAAAGGCATTAAACAGGCAGAAAAAAG
>WRKH01000167.1 GCA_009778175.1 Turicibacter sp. | reverse complement strand
TCACGGCTCACGGCTCACGGCTCACGGCTCACGGCTCACGGCTCACGGCTCACGGCTCACGGCTCATTTTGATTGTTACACACAATTTCCCGTTTGTCAAGTTTTTTGAAAATTTTTTTCCAAAACACAAGGCTACTAAATTTTCCGCTCGGTTGCTCTGGCATGACGCAACGCCTGAGCCTTATTATTCCGCCGTTTCTCCCTCAACCGCTCCAAATACCGAACATCTGCGGCTGTACCTCTATATGCTTGAATAGCCTGCTCCATGACTTCTCCACATTTCGTCAACTTTTGTTTAATCGGGCTTGTAGGTCGGCTATTAGGGCATCTTTTTCCGCAACCACTCCCTGCCAAGCTGCATCTTTTTCCGCAACCACGCCCTGCCAAGCCGCATCTTTTTCCGCAACTACACCCTGCCAAGCTGCATCTTTTTCCGCAACTACACCCTGCCAAGCTGCATCTTTTTCCGCAACCACGCCCTGCCACTTCTTACGTTCAATAGCCCTAGCATTCCGCAACGCCTGAGCCTCATCATGCCGCCGTTTCTCCCTCAACCGCTCCAAATACCGAAACTCCTCGTCCGCAGCTGTACCTCTATACGCTTGAATAGCCTGCTCCATAACCTCTCCACCTTTCGTCAACTTCTCCAACTCCTCTTCCGTCTCCGCATTAAACAACGCAAGCCATAATTCCCGCTCGTCTCCAAAATCAATCTTATCCACATCGGGCAATTTCGGCAACTCGAAAAAATGATACCGCTGTTTATCCGACAATATCTCGTGGCGTGTGATTTCCATGGGTGCGAACTCCGAATGTACCGCCGCACAGTCAAATTGCACAAAGCCCAATATGCTTATACAGATAGTTTTTGGTAGCTTTGCATAGTCATCGCCAGATGGCAAGGACGTTGTGAACAATTTTGCCCAGTTGAACATCGTTCGTTCTAGGTAATTGCCCTCGTCTGCCACCTGTATCTCGATGTTGACTTTTTTCCCATTGACAACCATGTTAATGTCTAGACGACAGAATTTTGACCCAACTTCCTCTGGCGGCATTTCCGTGTTTGTCTGATAAAACTCTTCGATACTCGCAAGCGGAATGTTCAGCAGTACTGCGACTAGCCTTTTCAGCAAATCGGGATTTTTCGTGAACAGCATTTTGAACAGCACGTCCGATTTGAATGTGTATATCAACTTCGTTCCCTGTCGTTTTGCCATTTTTGCACCTCCTGATTTTTATTATAGCAAAGTTTGGTGGAATTTTCAACCGTGATTTCGATAATTTACACATTGAGAACGCACCACAAGAGGAGTGCAAAAAATAATTTCTAATCAAAATTTCGCCCTCATATCGAAAAAATTAGCAAAAACGACAAAAATATCCATACATATTTCCGTATATCGGTTTTTCGTTGGCTATTTTTCACAAATCCCACATAAAACTCATGCATATTTTTGTATAAAATTTCGAACCGCACGATTTTTACAAATCCACATCAAAAATCTGCTATTGACAAAGCCAAACCCCTGTGTTACACTGGTTTCAGTGAAATGTGAGAGACATATGAGCGAGCGGGGACGGTGTGTGCCGTCAATGCTATATAATGAGGGGGATTCCCATGAAACCGTCAAATTATAACTTTTTCTTCCCGTATGAGCCCGATGACAGCAAGCTGATTGCCTACAATTCGTTTTCAAACTCGCTTGCGTTGATGGATAAGTCCCAGCACTCGACCTTTGAGCGATTTTGCAAAGAGGGTGTGGAGATAGCCGATGATGAGTTTGTTGAGCAGTTGGAATTCGGTTGTTTCCTTATAGAGGACGATGTAAACGAACTGGACAGGTTACGGTTTCGTATGCTTAGGTCTAGGTACAATACCGATTACCTAAGCCTTACCATTGCACCGACGGCTGATTGCAACTTTCGCTGTGCCTACTGTTATGAAAAGGACGTTATAAAGCCGACTTATATGTCGGAAGAGGTGCAAAAGGGCGTTGTTGAGTTAGTAAAAAGTTGTGCAAAAACTATATCGTCTCTTTCAGTTACTTGGTATGGTGGCGAGCCGCTTATGGCAATAGATATAGTTGAAAAACTTTCAAGAGAGTTTATGGAAATTTGTGCTGAAAATAATATCGAATATGGTGCGAGCATGGTAACAAACGGTTATTTTCTGACAAAATCCAATGTAGAATTATTGAACGACCTGAAAGTGGGACATATACAGGTTACAATCGATGGCAACAAGGAAGTTCACGACAAACGGCGACCCCTCGCAGGTGGTGTCGGCACTTTCGACACGATTATGGCGAATTTAACTGACAATATAGATATATTGCCGCCTGTAGGGTTAAGAATCAACGTGGATAAGGATAATTTGCCTACTGCCGCAGATGTTGCCAAAATCGTTAAAGATAAGGGTTTAGGCGATAAGGTGTCAGTTCATTTGGGCAAAGTTTTAAGTTTTGACAATGTTTACGATGGTTCAAAATGCTTTAATATGTGTGATTTTTCGCAAGAGGAATTTGGCTATTATAAAGAAACTGGTGTAGATTTGACGTGGAGATACCCTCGTACCGTCCAGAATGTATGTGCGGCGGATAGCGTGAGTGCACATATAATCGGAGCGGACGGGAAACTTTATAAATGTTGGTCTGACATAGGCGATTCCAAAAAATGTGTTGGCAGTTTATCTGAACGACTTGACAGCAATGAAGATGTATTTTTTAATTATATGCTATTTGACCCGACCGACATAACCACAAACAATATGTGTGCAAAGTGTAATTTGCTGCCTGTGTGTATGGGCGGATGCCCGTATAAACGATTAAGTGATGACAAGGATAATTGTACCATTTACAAATTCGTTTTGCAGGACTATTTGAGTGTTATCGCTGAAAAATTGAAAATTCAAAGGGACGAGGTGGCAGAGAAATGACTTATTTGGTAGTTGGAGCGAAAACTCGGGGCAATGATGGGTGTACTATCCGCGGAATTACCTGTAGTGGGATTTTTTCGATATACGATGACGGCGATGTGTATTCTATTATAAACAGTATAAGCGGTACTGGCTGTGTTTGCAATGAGGGAACTTTGAGAGTAAATGGAGTTTTGATAACCAATATGATGATAGCAAATAGAAATAGTATAAGTAATTTACATTGTCCGACTTTATATATGCTTGAAGATATGTGGTAATTACTTTATGTTCAATGTGCTATTTGCACAAAAATATAGGAAAAATAGGAGGGAATTATGGAATATTTAATCGTTACCGTTACGGAAGATGGCGGTATACACAAATGTATGTGCGTTGGTGAGGCGGCTTTAACTTGGACTTGGAGACCTCGTGTAACATCGACAATTAGACGACCCAATAGACCAACTTGTGGGCAATTACGCCCTTGTATGTGTGTTGCTGGGGCAACTCTTACTGGCTGTGAAGGTTTGTCGTTTGGGTCTTGTTCCATTCTTAATGATGAGTAGGGGTTTTGCGTTTGATGTGATGTCGCAGAAATCCTGAAAAATCAAAAATTTGGAGGTAGCAAAATGGTATTTTTAGTAGTTGGAAATACAAGTCCGCAAGTGGGCTGTATCCACGGAAATCATTGTCATAGAAACTTTTTTATACAATGCGATAATATGCGTAACCGTGGTCAGCCAACTCCTGAAATGGCAAGAATGTTAGAAACATTTAGGGAAAATTTTGCAAACCGTAGTATGTGGTGTAGTAGTTTGCTTGTAATACCAGATTAAATTTTACTAATTTGACTGGTTGGATACACTGATGTTTTCCCAACATTAGATTTATGGCTGGCAAAATTTCAACATAACGCTCTACATTAACAAAGAACCGTTAGCCACTTCCTAAGGAATCGCCGTTCACACTTCGGCGATTCCTTTTGGGCATTTAAGGAGAACCCATGAAAATTTTCGACCTCTGCAAGCCATACCTAATAAAATACCGCAAATCCATCATAATCTACCTAACAATCAGCATATTTGCAGGTCTTTTTGCCATGGTAAATCCGTTTATCATAGGCGATTTTATCGACTCGCTTATCGAGGGCGGCAATATGGGCGTGGTTTGGCGGTTTTCGATTATTTTCGCAACCCTAAACGCCATGCGAACGCTGCTTGGCTACGTTACCATGCTCATCTATATAAAAATCCAGTCCCGCACCGCCCACGAATTTAGCCAGGACGTTATCGCCTACCTGCAAAAACTTTCGCTTTCCTTCATAAATAAACACGATACCAACTATTTGAGCCAGGTCATAAACGGCGACACAAATATGCTAATCATTTTTTGCATAAGTGTAATACACAATTTTATACTAAATGGGCTGTATTTTCTTGTGCCGCTTGCGATACTGATTTCACTAAATTTCCAAGTAACGGCGGTGCTTATGACGTTCCTGCTCGTGTACATAGTGATTTATGTGAAATTCAAAAAGCCGCTATTTGACAGGAGTATGATATTGCGAGTCGCCCAAAACACCTTTTTTTCCAAACTACTCGAACAGCTAAAACTCACGAAATTTATAAAAATACATTCCATAAGCGACATTTTCCGAGAAAAATTAAACGGTCATTTTGACAACCTAATCTCGGAAACGATAAAAACGCAAAAACTCAATTTCCTATACTCGTCCCTCGACACCACACTCACGACAATCACGCAAATCGTGCTGTTTCTCATGGGCGGTTATTTGATATTAAACGGCAATTTTACCATTGGAATGTTCACAATTTTCAGTATGTATTTTAACATGATGCTCGGTGCGGCGAAATATTTCTTTGATTTTGGGAAAACCTATCAGGATAATTTGGTATCATTGCAACGCTTAAACGACATTTTGCTAAACGCCCCCGAAACACAAGGCACAGAGCAGCTAACACGCATCGACAAAATCGACATAACCAACCTAACATTTTCCTATGACGAAAACACCACCCTCATCAAGAGACTAAATTTAAGCCTACGCCGAGGGAATATTTACGGAATAACGGGCGTGAATGGGGCTGGAAAAAGTACGCTAATAAATCTCCTAATCGGAATGTACATAGACGAGAAGAGCGGCAATATCACATTTAACGGTCTTTCGTCCGAGAAAATCGACATGGCGTATCTGCGAAAAACGCTAATCGGCATCTCGGAGCAAGATCCCGTAATCTTAGACACCACATTAGCGGACAACATAGCCCTAGACGGTAGCCCGCACGACATAAAAAAATACGCCGACCTGCTAAACATAGATTTCACAAAACTCGGAGACAATTCGCCTCTAAATTTTTCTGGCGGCGAAAAGCAAAAATTGGCGATTTTGCGGTTGCTGATAAAGAATCCCGACTTGATGATTTTTGATGAGCCGACCTCCGCCCTAGATTTAGACAGTAGCAAGAATTTCATAAGCCATTTACAAACCATAAAGCCAGACAAAATAATCCTAATCATAACGCACGACACCCTGCTAACAGAGGAATTTGACCAAATCATAAATTTTTAAGCGGACTCTGCCCCGCACTTCATCTCTGACTTTTAAGCCGCATCCTCGTATCACGTTCATTACAAAAGTTTGGTCGAAAAAGGCGGTTAAATATAGCTATTTCTTTGATATGGCGGAAATTGGGGAGGTAAGTCCCTCGTCAAATAGGCGGATTGCGAGGATTGCGGCGATTGTTGATAGCGGTAGTAGTAGGATTTTAGCCATCTTGCCCTCCTATCCAACCGCAATCAAACCGCCAAATGCCGCAAATCCACGGTTACGCCGTTTTGCGTTCGCAGGGGCGATTTTAGCGATTGATTTTTCAACTTTTTGGCGGCGAAAAAGCAAGTTACGGAGTTGCTGTTTTGCGTAAAATACCAGTGTTCTGTGGTTGCACCCGTGCTGTACAACGCCTGTTTGAACGCTCGCTCTTGCTTGGGATTGCCCTTTGACCAAATTTCCACGATTAAATCGGGAAAGCCCGCAATTTTGGTTTGGTCGGGTGCGAGGACGTAGGGATTTTGGTCGAATAGAATGATGTCGGGATTGACGGCGGACAGGTCGTTCAAGTGCCGTAAATCCGCCCTTTTCAGCGGTGCAGCATCGAGCAAATTGTATCGTGCCGAGTCGGCAAAATCTCGCTCGTAAAGCAAGCCCCTGTCCTCTTTGCGGAGGTAGGGCTGGCGGTCTTTTAGCTGTAAATACAGCAATAGCAACAGTTCCGTGGCGAGCAAGCTGTGCCGCTCTTTCGGCGTTGACATTTCCAAGTAGGTCAAATCCATGTCGCCACCCTTTCTAGTAAAATCGCCAGTAGCCGCCAGCAAGCATAGTTAAACGGATAAAGGTCAGTTCATCGCCCTCGTTGATAGTGATGTTTTCGGCGTTTGCACGAGATTCGGCAGTTTCAAGGGAAATTTCCTCGTCATTGACAAACAGCCGAAAAATGCCGTCTTCAAAGCATTGTAGTGCATTTTCAACAGCGGCGGCGGAATCTTGCTGATTTTCGTTCTTACGTTCGCCAAAGCCGATTTTGCCCGTGGTTGCGGCGTTTGCGAGTTTGTCGTCTGTGAGATATGGCAGGATTGGGCTATCGACTTTTTGGGCGTTGTACTCGTCCACATAATGGCGGACGATAAATTCTATCAAAGCGGCGGCGGTTGTGATGTTGGGGATTTCTAGCGGTAGGCGGTCGATTATCGGGCGGCGCTTGGATAGGGATTTAATTTTTATGTAAATGGTCATTT
>WRKH01000166.1 GCA_009778175.1 Turicibacter sp. | reverse complement strand
GCATTGGTGGCAATGCACGATAGAGGGGCATTTTACCTACATTCCAGACTACTTTGTCTCCGAAAATCGGCTGAACCGAGATTACAATCCAACGGAGTTAATCGCCGAAAAAGGGCAAACCGTCCGCCTGTTAGCCGTGGTTTTTGAATGGCTGTTGGTGCAGGACGAATACGGCGGCGTGGGTTGGCTACCTGCTCACAAGGCTGTTTCGGATTTTAGCGAGGTGAAAATATGAAAAATTCCGCCAAGTGTTTTTTCGGCGGGGGGTAAAAATTCCCCAATTTTCGCCAAATAATGGGATAACCAAGCCAACCGCTCGACCGCCGCCGCAACTTGACTGCTAATTTAACAAGAAAAATGGACAAGCGGTGTATTCCGCATGAGAGGATTGGTTTAATATGGAAAAAATTCAAGTTTCACAGGAAAAGTTGGCAGCGTTGTTTGGCGGTGCGATTGGCGTGGCGATGATTACCATTTTTAGTGCACCGCAAGCCAACGGTCCAATCATTGGAATTATGGTGTTTGTGGCGGTTATTGTTGGACGAGCCTACACCGCCCAAAAAGCAGTAAAATCGGGCGATTACGAGTGTTTCAAGACGAAATGCGAGAAAACGAGTAGGGCGTTGGAAAGCTGTTACGTTGCCAACAACGAGATTTTGCCAGGCAACAAACCATTGAAACGGCTGGATTTCGCAGGAAAAAGCGACTCGCTGAAAGCGATTAACGTGGGCGATGAAATAGGCGTTATGCGGGCAGGTAAGGAATTTTGGGCGTTTTCGCTTGAAGATGTGAAGTAATAAGTGCAAGGGCGGATTTCCCTCGGAATGGAAGTTCGCCCTTTGCAATGCCGTTGGTATTTTCGCTTTATATTCACGCTAATTGGCTTTTGATAGGCTCGCTTGCAAGGCTAGGATTTCGCTTTCTGACAGCTTGGTATGTTTCTTAACCATTTCAATGGGAAAACCGTCATGCAGTAGAGAGAGGGCGGTTTCTAATCGTCCCTCAACTCGTCCCTCGGCTAGTCCTTCA
This sequence comes from Turicibacter sp., assembly GCA_009778175.1. Lineage (GTDB taxonomy): Bacteria > Bacillota > Clostridia > Lachnospirales > WQUN01 > WRKH01. Next base: position 5,682 of record WRKH01000166.1, on the reverse strand, counting down.
ACTCGGCCCTCAACTCGACCTTCCAATAACCCTTCCAACCGTCCCTCGAACCGCCCCTGATCAATCTCCGCAATCCTAGTGGCCTCCGCCTTTTCCAATGCCGCAACTATCATTTTTTCCTCACACCTTAATGGATTTTTAGTAGGTTCGTTTGCAAAGCCAGGATTTCGCTTTCTGACAGTTTGGTATGTTTCTTAACCATTTCAATGGGAAAACCGTCATGCAGTAGAGAGAGGGCGGTTTCTAATCGTCCCTCAACTCGCCCCTCAACTCGTCCTTCCAATAACCCTTCCAACCGTCCCTCAAACCGCCCCTGATCAATCTCCGCAATCCTAATGGCCTCCGCCTTTTCCAATGCCGCAACTATCATTTTCTCTTCCTCCGCCAAGTTGACAAGCTCAATCAGACGGCTTGCCTTTTTAATGTAATTGGGTGCATCGGCACTAATCACGCCGCTGTTGAAATAATCCAACCAATGTCGCTGATTTACCGTTAATCCCGCCGTTTTCGTCAATTCGAAAAACGCAATTTTTATTAAATCTCGCTTATACCGCCGTTGTCGTTTTATGTCGTAAAATTCAAAAATATGCAGGGCGTTGTCGGTATAACTGTCGTCAAAATGCGTGTACCCCATGATATTTAGGGCGTAAATCGGACGCAAACTGGAATATTTATTCGTCTTACCAGTTGCCGTCTTTTCCATGTTTTCCGCCAAATTATAGTTCTTGCAAAAGCGGTCAAATGGGTAAAATAACGCTCGTTCGTCAAAATAGCGTGATTTTTGCAACTGCAACTCCGATATAAAATCGCCCAAATCAGCCGTTTCGTCCGCCGCCAGCCGAAACGATGCCGAAATATCCTTTATCGTCTGCCGCAGCTGCACAAGCTCCACGCCGTTCAGTATTTCCTTGTAATCCGCTATGCTGTACGGATTGTTTATCGCAAGGTCGGTTATTTCTATCTCGTAAAAATCGGTTATAAAACCCTGCAAAATCTCGATATGTTCCACGCTTGCCAGCACTTTTTTGAACGCAAGGTCGTTCGTGGGGGAAATTCTGTCCATCTCATCACTCCTAAAATTTATTATAGCAGGTTGCAAAAAAGTTGTCAAGAAAAATTTTTGTTCCGTTAAAATTTTTGCGAATAGCCGACGAAAATGCAAAATATGTCGAATTTTAGCCGAAATTTGCCCGCAACTAATGGTTGCTTGACAAATCCGCACAACGCCATTACAATATTCACGTATCGTTTTCAGCCGCCGAAAAAACTATAATTATGCAAAAAAATGTGAATTTATGCATGGTCGGCAAGTGTGGGCGTGGCGATAGGATTGCCTGTTGGAAAGGCTTTTGGGCGGATTGAAGATTTTGTGAAAGTCGTAGAGCGGAGAGTGGCGGAATTACGCCAATAAGGAGGATTATTATGTTAGTATTTTCAATAATTTCGATAGTTTTTGCTTTCATTAGCACGTTAATTTTACGTTACGTCAAAATAACAGCTGAAAAAGCGGCGAAAATCGCCAAAAAAGCAGGAATATTGGCGGCTGTTGCCATTTTGGCGGTGCATTTGCTGATATTTCTTCCGAACGAGGTCTCGTTTATGCACTTTGTGCTGTATTCCGACACGCAAGCGGCTTGGACTGTTGTGTTGTATTGGTTCGTGCTTGTCGGTTTGCTTGTTGGGGCGGTTTGGGGGGTCTTGCTTGTGGTTGCGTTGCAAACGGATTTCGGAGAAAGGAGCAAGGCGAAAAGCATAATCGGCGGAGTGATAATTTATGTGCTCGCTCAGTTGGTCGTAGGTGTAGGTATGTTTTTGTCTCTAATTTTGGGGATTTTCGCCATTGTAAGCGTTTGGAAAAAGGGTTTAATTGACGGCGAGGAAAAACGAAAAATACTCTACTTTACTGCCCTAAATTACGCCATTTTTACGATAATTTCCGCTGTGATTTTTGTTGTTGGGTGGGTAGTTGGGTTTTTCTAGGAATAATTTTTGCAAGCCGTGGAGCGGAGAATGGAGGGGCAAAATGCCAGCGATAATAGGGCAGACAACATTTGATATAATTGCGGTTTCGGTGGTTGCGTTGGCGATTGCCGCCGTGGTTGGGCTGATTTGGTACTACGCAAAACACCCAACCGCCGAAAATGTGGCGAAAATCGGCAAAAAAGCGATAATTGTTGCTGTGGTTAGCGTGATAATTACACAGTTGTCGCTGTTTCTTTTTGTGGGTCTTATGTGGGTAGCTTATACGTTTGTACTTGCCGTCATTCTCGCTGTGGCGGTGGTAGTTGCCGTTTTCGCCGTGGCAATTTCCAAGATTTTTACGGTTGACAGGAGCAAAATATTTTACTTTTTAGCCACGTTTTTTGCGATTGTTGTAATGGCGTTTTCTGCCCTGATTATAGCAACTGTGCTGTATGCCCCTATCTAAACGAATTTCAAAATTAGGAGGACAAAATGGAAAATTTGGATAAAATCAAAAATCTGTTAGAAAAATTCAAGGCGGAGACGAAACTGCAAGCAATCCGCCTAACTACACGGCGGAGCGACCGTATAACCGCTGACCTTGCCGATTTTATATAATCTCATACTTGACGTTGCTTTGCGATAGAAACGGATCGTCCGCTGGTCTAAAATGGAGAAATTGCCTACACTTCGGCATTTATTTGAAGCTGGCGATTTGTGTGAAATTTTTATAAAAAAATTCGCCATTATCCACTTGACAAACTGCGATACAGCAATTATAATGGTTTTGTAGTAGCGAACGAAAGAGGAGAGACGTTGCGAGCAAAATACCCAAAAACGTATCAAAACCACATTTATCAACTTTTTGCCGTGGGCATTTCGTTGGCTAGAATAGACAAAATGAGACAAAACAGGAGTGTTTTTATGGACAGATACAATTTTACGGAAATAGAGAAAAAATGGCGTAAACACTGGGAAAATCACCCGATAAACAACGCCGACGACCAGCAGAAAAAGAAATATTACTGCCTGGATATGTTTCCCTACCCGTCAGGCGAAGGCTTGCACGTGGGGCATTGGAGGGGATATGTGCTGAGCGATGTGCTAAGCCGTTACAAGATTTTGAACGGCTTTCGAGTCTTGCATCCGATGGGCTGGGATGCGTTTGGGCTACCTGCGGAAAATCACGCCATCGAACATGGTATTCATCCGTCCGCCAGCGTTTCCGCCAATGTCGCCACTTTCAAACGCCAACTCATGGAGATTGGTGCGGTTTACGACTGGTCGTGCGAGGTCAACACCACCGATCCCGCCTATTACAAATGGACGCAATGGATTTTCGTGCAAATGTACAAAAACGGCTTGGCGTACGAAAAGGATATGCCGCTGAATTGGTGTCCGTCTTGCAACACGGTGCTTGCGAATGAGGAGGCACAAGGCGGCGAGTGCGAGCGTTGCAAATCGCCTGTTACAAAGAAAATGTTGCGGCAATGGATGCTAAAAATCACGGAATATGCTGACCGCTTGCTGGACGATTTGGATGGTTTGGATTGGCCTATAAAAGTCAAAAAAATGCAGGCTGACTGGATTGGCAAGAGTTACGGTGCGGAATTGGATTTTTCTGTGGAAAATTCGTCCGAAAAAATCCGAGTTTTTACTACACGCCCTGACACGATTTTCGGTGCGACTTTTATCGTTCTTGCCCCTGAACACCCGCTTGTTGCGGAATTGACATCGGAAAAATGTCGGGCAAACGTGGAGGAGTACATAAAATCTGCAACGGCAAAATCGTCTGTGGAACGTATGTCAGATAAGGAAAAGACGGGCGTTTTTCTCGGAACATATGCAAAAAATCCCTTAGATGACGGCTTGCGAATGCCCATTTGGATTGCCGATTACGTGTTGCCCGACTATGGTACGGGGGCAATCATGTGCGTTCCAGCCCATGATGAGCGAGATTTTGAATTTGCGAAAAAATTCGATTTATATATCCGAGAAGTGATAAAATCGCCTGCCGATTTTCCCAAAGACACGGTGTTTGCAGGGGACGGCGAGATGCTAAATTCAGGGCGTTTTAATGGCAAACACAATCGTGCAGCCTTGGAAGAAATCTGCGAAGAATCTGAAAAATTGGGTTTTGGAAAGAAAACTGTCAACTACAAGTTACGAGATTGGGTTTTTTCTCGGCAACGGTATTGGGGCGAGCCGATTCCGATTGTGCATTGCCCTGATTGTGGGACTGTTCCCGTTCCTGAGGAAGATCTGCCCGTGTTATTGCCTGATGTTAAGTCGTATCAACCGACCGATACTGGCGAGTCGCCATTGGCAGACGTTCACGAATGGATGTCAACAACCTGCCCTGTTTGCGGTAAACCTGCCAAACGTGAGACCAACACAATGCCGACTTGGGCGGGTTCGTCCTGGTATTTTCTGCGGTATGCCGATCCGTTCAATTCGGAGAAATTAGCGGCGGAAGAATTGCTCAAACAGTGGTTGCCAGTGGATTATTATGTCGGAGGTGTGGAACACGCTGTTTTGCACCTGCTCTATGCCCGTTTTTACACAAAATTTCTGTATGACATCGGCGTTGTAGATTTTACCGAACCGTTTACAAAGCTATTTAATCAGGGTATGATAACTCGCAACGGCCGCAAAATGAGCAAATCCATTGGAAACGGCGTTTCGCCTGACAGCATTATCCGAGAATATGGTTGCGATGCGTTAAGAATGTACGAATTATTCGTAGGACCGCCCGCTCTCGACAGCGACTGGGACGACAGCGGAATCGAGGGGACTTTCCGATATTTGAACAAGGTCTGGAAATTTTTCAACGAACACAGGGAAAAAATCGTTGCCACAACGCCAGAATTGGAGCATTTACGCCATGTTTTTGTCAGAGATATAACGGTGCGATTGGAGAATTTGTCCATGAATACGGTGGTCAGCGGATTTATGGAGCAGACCAACGCCCTTATCTCGCTGGCAAAGAAATTGGGCGGCGTTGACGAGGAAATTTTGCTAACATTGGCGGTCTTGCTCGCTCCGTTCGCCCCTCATTTGGCGGAGGAATTGTGGATGATGATAGGTGGAACGGACAGTGTTTTCGCCAATCCTTGGCCTACATATGACGAAAGTAAGATAAAATCAGATATGGCGGACATCGCCTTGCAGGTCAATGGGAAATTGCGTGGGCAAATGGCGATTCCTGCCGCTGCTGAGCTGTCCGAAATTTTGCCTCAGGCACGAGAAATCTTGGAAAAATGGCTGGACGGCAAAGAAGTTGTCAAGGAAATTTACGTCAAAGGGCGGATTTTGAATATTGTTGTGAGGTAGAGGGAGCTCGTACATCGTCAAACCGCTTTTTCTCTAGGTAAAAGCTTCTTGCTTTTTGCAACCGTCAGCTACGCAACTAACTGTTGCTTGACAAACCGCAACATACGAATTATACTGTATTTATAACAAACAACGAGAGGAGCAACACCATGACCAACCAACCCAAAAACACCCCAACCCCCACAACCGAGCCAAAACCGCCTAAACACAGGAAACTGATATTCGCAATTATTGCGATACTTTCGGCGTTTTTTGCTGTGCCGGCGATTATATGGTACGATTACCATTTTGGCGAAACGGTTGCACGGATTGAAATTAACGGCTCTAACGTAGACCTTACTTCTCGTGGGATTGACAGCTATTTAAGCGAGGACGGCAGCTACATTA
>WRKH01000165.1 GCA_009778175.1 Turicibacter sp. | reverse complement strand
CTGCCCCACACCCCGCCACTTTGAAAAGTGGACAAACTTTAAATTTTTTTATGGCTATTTTTGTGCGGTAGTTTTATTGAAGTTTCCTGTTATACGGTTATGTTCAGCAAGCCGCCTTCGCCCGTGGCTGCGGTAATTGCTGCCGCATCCATCATTTGCACTAACTGCTCGCCTACAAGCTCCATCTGATCAAGAGTTCTGTCCAACATTCTAATGCCGACTTGCTCCATTACATTTACATTGTCATTATTGCTCGTTCCGTTCGCTCCGATTTCCATTTTTTCCACCCCCTTTCTTTGGTTTCGTTTTTCATTATAGCAGGCTTTTAAATATATTGCAAGGTTTTTTTGAAAAAAATTGCCGCCATTCGCATAAATCGCCTAATATTAGCCTGTCGATAGCGTTTTTTGTCATTTTTTATCGAAATAAAATATTGTAAAAATTCTTGCAAAAGATTGACAAATATTTTCATGTGTGGTATAAATAATTAATATCCACTGGCATAATTTGGCGTGGGCGTATTGCGTGGGCATATTGTGCGTGTGGGCGTGGACGTACTTGAATATACGCATTTTTCAAAAAAGATATACTGGCAACACGGAAAATTAAATACCAATTTTACTACGGGAGGGTAATAGCAAATGCTAAAAAACGAGAGAATAGTAAATATTGTGGAGAAAACCCTGAACCATGTGGACGATCGGTTGATTGACCATGGCATTAGAGTGGCGTATTTGATGTATAATGTGCTTAAACCACGTAATATGTTTACAGATAAAGAATTACAAGAGATATGTTTGCTCGGTATGATGCACGATGCCGGTGCATATCGTACGGAAGAAATTGACAAGATGGTAATCTTTGAGACCATAGATGTGTGGAATCATTCGATAAATGGTCATCTATACCAAAAACATTTTTCGCCGCTAAAAGACCTTTCGTCAGTCCTGCTGTTCCACCATGCGAATACCGAAGAGGTAGCCGTTTTGACACCTTCTAAACAGATGCTTGCGCAACTAATTTCACTTACCGACCGTGCTGATGTTTTTGCATTGCACGGTGGCTCTAGCGAGGATTTTAACTCACACGCAGATACTTATCGTAACATAAAATATTCCGACGAGGTAGTGGATATGTATTTGGATGCCAAAATCGAAATAGAGACGATATTTGACAATATCGAAAATGACAGTGAATTTAACCAGCTATTCTACAACACGCCAGTAACGGTTGATACCGTGGAAAAATACCTAAACATGACCTCTACTTTCGTTGATTTTCGTAGCCAAAACACTATTGGGCATACCGCAAGTGTCGCCGCAATAGCGGAATATCTAGCAAAAGCCATTGGCAAAAACGAGACCGAAGTACAAGCCATCGTATCCGCCGCAACATTCATGGGAATCTGCAAGATAGGTCTTCCCCTGTCGATATTGGATGATTTGGAACAGGTTTTTAACTATAGAGATATAGCCAAATATGTGGAAATTGCCACAGATATCTTAAAAAATAATGTTTCGGACGAAGTGTTTGCCGCCGTTACGGAACGCTATAAAAATCCGCATGATATGTCGCTTTATGCTGCTATTGTTGCGATAGCCGATACTTTCGTAATATTCAACAAATCCAAAGACAAGCTCATATCCGTATTAGCAACGATGAGAGTCGGGAATGTGGCGGAGATTGCGATAAAAAATATCGATGAGATTAGAGATTTGGTAAAGGAAACCCAAGAGAAATATATGGAGAAATACAACAAGATAAACACAGAATACGATAAAATTAATCATATGATCGAGGACGGCAATTTTGAAGAGGCTGCAAAAATAGCCGAATTAGCCGCCTAGCAAATTTGGAATATGGGAGGCGAAACGCCCTTTGTTAGGCTGTTTCGTCTCCATTTGGAATTTTATATAAAATAGAGCAGGATGGGCGATAAAAATGGTAACAGCATTATCTATGAACCCAAGTATTGATTTAACGCTTGTTATCCCCAGACTTACGAAAGGGGCTACACATAGAGTACATACCGCACGTCGGGATATTGCGGGCAAGGCAGTAAATGCGGTATATGCACTCAAAAATTTTGGCATACCTTGTCGTTTGGTAGGGTTTGATTTTGTTGAAAACGGTACTCTCCTTAGAGAGAAGCTACAGCAAGCAAATATATCACATAACCTAGTGGCTACCAATGGGGCGATTCGCACAAATATCAAGATTTTTGAGGAAGAAACAGAGGTAATGACCGAGGTCAATCAAGACGGCCCTCAAGTAACGGAAAAAGCCATTAATGTGCTGCTAGAAACCATAGCTGGCACAAAAACCGATATACTTATCCTAAATGGCAGCCTACCGCAGGGAATGAACGAGGATGTGTACAAACGTATAATCAAACGCAAGCCGATACCCATCATTTTGGATGCGGAGGGAACGGCGTTAAAGAGCGGGCTTGAGGCTGGTCCTTACATCATAAAGCCGAATTTAAGTGAGCTGGAAGATTTATTTAGCACACCGCTGCCTGACCAAAACGCTAGAATAACGGCTTGCCGAGTGTTGCTTTCACGCTACAGCAACCTTAGGATAGTGTGCCTATCGCTGGGTGCGGAGGGTGCAATCATGGTAAGCCGAGACGAGGCTTTTTTTGCACCGCCGCTCGAAGTGGAAATACGCAGTATACACGGGGCAGGTGATGCCATGGTAGCGGGTATTGCGGCAGAATTATTCCACTCGATAAATTCTCCCATATCTGTTTTGCTGAAATCGGCTATGGCAGCGGCGGCGGCAACGCTTATGCAAGAAGGTAGCATCATGGGGACGAAAGAGAATTTTGAAAAGCTCATAAAAAAGGTGGCGATTACAGCCATATAGCGGGAGAAAGAAGATTCGGGGGAATGTACAAGTCAAGGCTTGCCATTTTACGAGGGGCGATGAAGCAAACTTTGGCTTTTATTAGCGTGTTCGAAAAAACGATTGCATAAACCCCCTTAAGATTAGTGTCGTAAAAAATCGAAGCATTACAAAAATATTACAAACGAGCGGGTCTGGGGGCGCGCCCCCAGCGGCAAGACGGTCTTGTGCCAGGTGTGGGGCAGAGCCCCACGGTTTTAGCTTATTGTCCGAAATATTCGTCCATGTCTGCATTTTCAAACCTTGTCTGCTCGTTGACGTAAGTTAGATGAACCGTGCCCGTGGGGCCGTTGCGTTGCTTGGCGATAATCAGCTCGGCTGCCTTTTGTTTGGCAGGGTCTAGGTCGGGATTGTAATAGGAATCCCGATACAGAAACGCCACGATGTCCGCATCTTGTTCGATGGCACCCGATTCCCGCAAATCCGAGAGCAATGGTCGTTTGTCTTTCCTTGACTCCAATGCACGGCTTAGCTGTGCAGCCGTTAATATCGGCACGTTCAATTCCTTTGCAAGCCCCTTTAAAGCCCGTGAAATTTCCGAAATCTCTATTTGACGGGACTCTTGGCGAGCGTTTTGCCCCGTCATCAGTTGCAAATAATCTATTACCACCAAGCCCAATTCTTTTTCCAACTTTAATCTGCGGCATTTTGTGCGTAATTCCGTTACCCCAATGCCTGGCGTGTCGTCAATGAAGATGGGGGCTGTGGAAAGCGGATGCGCCACGTCCATTATCCTTTCCCAATCGCTACTATCCAAGCTGCCCACTCGCACCTTCTGTGCATCGAGTTTTGCCTCCACGCACAGCATACGGTTGCCCAGCTGTTCCTTTGACATTTCCAAGCTAAAAAAGGCAGTCGGCACGGCATTTCGGACGGCTGCGTGTTGTGCAATATTCAGCAAGAGTGCCGTTTTGCCCATGGCGGGACGTGCACCGATTATGATTAAATCAGAATTTTGCAAGCCTGCCGTGTAATGGTCGAGGTCGGTAAAACCCGTGGCAAGCCCTGTTATTTGCCCTCTTGCCTTCTCGGCTTTTTCTATATTATCGATAACTGCATCGATTATTTCCTTTATTTTTGTAAATTCACGAATGGAACGCCCCGAGGAAAGCCCAAAAACGCTTTTTTCAGCGGTGTCCAGTGCGGCTTGCAGCTCCATGCGAGCCTCAAAGCCTATGGCAGTAATGTTTTCGCCGATTTTTATAAATTTGCGGAAAACCGCCTTATCCGCCACAATTTGGCTATATTCTCGTATATGTGCGGAAGTATAGTATGCGGCGGCGAGCTCTGCAATGTAGGCACGTCCACCTATTTGCTCCAAGATGCCTTGTTCCGCTAATTTATCACAAAGAGTAATTGCATCCACGGATATATTAGCCGAAAAAAGCTCTATCATCGCAAGAAAAATAGAACCGTGATCTGGCCTATAAAAATCCTCTTTTTGCAGAATTTCATTGGCGATGGCAACGGCATCCCTATTAAAAATCATGCTACTCAAAACCGCCTGTTCAGCCTCAACATCATTGGGCGGAACACGGGTAATGGCGTATTCGGGCGGAATATCCATCTCCTCGGGCGGGAAATCCATCTCATTCATCGCTTACAATGTTGACTGCGATATGTGCCGTTATCTCCGAGTACAATTTTACGGGGATTTTCTTCTCGCCAGCCGATTTTATCGGCTCGTCAAGCACGATTTTACGGCGATCGATATCAATACCCGTTTGCGAAAGCAGAGCCGCTGCAATTTCCTTTGCTCCGATTGAGCCGTACATTTTGCCGTTTTCGCCCATTTTCACGGGGATTTCCACGGATTTTTCCTCGATTTTCGCCATTAATTCTCGTGCTGCAATAATTTCCTCTTGGCGTTTGTGTTCTGCGTTTTTCTTCTGATTTTCCCAATCTGCAAGGGCTTTGTCGGTCGCCTCGGTCGCCAGCTTGCGTGGCAGCAAAAAATTCTTCGCATGACCGTCGGAAACATTGATTATTTGCCCTTTTTTGCCAGTTCCTTTGATGTCTTGTAGCAATATTACCTTCATAACAAGTGCCCTCTAATCTATTCTATAAAAGTTAAAATCGTGGGGGTTCGATGAAAAATCCCACCTTTTTAGTATATCACAAGGTTGAAATTTTTTCAAGGAATTTCTGCATTTAGTATATTTTCACAATTTTTTCGCAAAAAATTGTTGATTTTTGTCTAAAATGTACGATGAATCAATAGCTCTCGTTTTTTTGATATATCCACAATCAGAACACACAAAGCCTCTCTGGCGGCATCGTTCGTTTTATCGCCTTTTGAGTTTATATTTCAAGGTTGGGCTGGGATACGAAAAAATATGTGGGTTATATTGTATGGAATCGCCAAATTTAACCCTATAATTTTGGTAAAATTTCCGCTTAATCTCGTTTTTGTGTTAAAACTCCGCCAAAAACTATTTCCCCCCACCTTGACAAAATGAAAACGTATTTATATAATTAAAATAGCAAATATTTCAAATTTATTACAATCAACATCACCCCAATATTATAAGGAGGTTAAAGTATGAAGAAAGGCATGACAATGGCAGGAAAGAACGCAGTCTCTGGGTATCTGTTCATATCGCCGTTTATTATCGGCTTCGTGGCATTTATGGCGTATCCGCTCTATCAGGCGATACGGTTTGCGTTCTCAATCGTCAGCATGGACACGGTAAATAACACCTTTTCCATGGAATGGATAGGGCTAGACAACATTCGCCGTGCACTCACGGTCGATCCCGACTTTGTGCGGCTGCTTGTTGAGGAAATTGTGGCAATGCTCTTTATGGTTCCCGCTATCCTGGTATTTAGCCTATTTGTAGCAATCTTGCTGAACCGCAAATTCCCAGGCCGTGCGTTTGTCCGCGCTGTATTTTTCCTACCAGTAATCATGGCAAGCGGCGTTCTAATCGGCATTGAGACCAACAATTCACTACTCGACATGGTGGCGGCACAGATTCAAGATCAAAATGCACTACGTGCGAATGTTACAGGCTTTATCGAGAATCTACTAATTACAACCACAGGTGTGGGCGTTGTTAGTGATTTCATCGGCTACATTTTGGACATAACAAACCAAATTTACACCATAGCAATGGCAAGCGGCATACAAATCCTAATTTTCCTAGCTGGCTTACAAACAATCAACCCTAGCATTTTCGAGGCAGCCAGTTTAGAGGGTGCAACTGCATGGGAAAATTTTTGGAAGATAACATTCCCCATGATTTCCCCGATGATTCTAGTGGTAGTAGTTTACTCAATAATCGACTTCATGGTACGCACGGACAGCGAAGTAATGGAAATGGTAGAAATTCAAATAATGCGCTTAATGGATTTCGGCTACGGCTCTGCTCTAGCTCTAATCTTCTTCCTCTCCATAGCTCTAATTCTAGCAATAGTAGGCTTAGCCATCTCCCGCCTAGTCTACTACTACGACTAAAACCGTGGGGCTCTGCCCCACACCCCGCAAGGGGCAAGCCCCTTGACCCCAACATTCGTTTTTTGTGGCTCGTGGATTTCCGTTTGCCGATTTGCGATTTGTTGGTGGGGTTTTGTGGAGGGAAAATGGATTTGCTTTTCCCCAGTAGGGGCGGATATTATCCGCCTGCGGTTTGCGGATTGGCAAAATGAGTGGACAAATTTTGTCCAAAAAAATAAAAAATTTGGAACGATTAAATAGAATCGAGACCCAAAAAATAACGAAAGTGCAGTCCAGGGCGCGCCCTGGCGGGTCTGGGCAGCGCCCAGGGGTTTAGGTTTGAAAGG
>WRKH01000164.1 GCA_009778175.1 Turicibacter sp. | reverse complement strand
GGCTCTAAGGCTCTAAGGCTCTAAGGCTCTAAGGCTCTAAGGCTCTAAGGCTCTAAGGCTCTAAGGCTCTAAGGCTCTAAGGCTCTAAGGCTCTACTAATTATCTCACACTTGAAACGAAATGTCAATATCAAAAATATTAAATTTTTGTTACAAGGTTTCAGGCTGGAAACGCCGCTATCCCTCAACCGCTCCGCCTTTTTACTGCTTTTTGTTTAGTAGGGCCTGTAGGTTGGCTATTAACGCATCTTTTTCCATAAGCGCTGTATTTTTTTCCATAAGTGCCGCATCTTTTTCCATGAGTGCGACATCTTTTTCCGCAACCACGTCCTGCCATTTTTTACGTTCAATAGCTCTCGCATTCCGCAACGCCTGCGCCTCATCATGCCGCCGTTTCTCCCTCAATCGCTCCAAATACCGAAACTCCTCATCTGCGGCTGTCCCTCTGTACGCCTGAATAGCCTGCTCCATAACCTCCCCACCTTTCGTCAACTTCTCCAACTCCTCTTCCGTCTCCGCATTAAACAACGCCAGCCACAATTCCCTCTCGTCCCCAAAATCAATCTTATCCACATCGGGCAATTTCGGCAACTCGAAAAAATGATACCGTTGCTTGTCCGACAATATCTCGTGGCGTGTGATTTCCATGGGTGCGAACTCCGAATGTACCGCCTCACAATCAAACTGCACAAATCCCAAAATGCTGATACATATCGTCTTTGGCAACTTTGAATAATCTTCACCAGACGGCAAGGACGTTGTGAACAATTTCGCCCAATGAAACATCGTCCGTTCTAAATAATTGCCCTCGTCCGCCACCTGTATCTCGATGTTGACCTGCTTTCCGTCAACTATCATATTTATATCCAGCCGACAGAATTTTGCTCCAACTTCCTCTGGCGGCATTTCCGTGTTTGTCAAATAGAATTGCTCGATACTCGCAAGCGGAATGTTTAACAGCACCGACACGAGCCTTTTTAGCAAATCGGGATTTCTCGTGAATAACATCTTGAATAGCACGTCCGATTTGAATGTGTATATTAACTTCGTTCCTTTTGGTTTTGCCATTTTACACCTTCCATGACCTATCCGCCTTTTACTGCTTTTTGTTTAGTAGGGCTTGTAGGTTGGCTATTAACGCATCCTTTTCCATAAGTGCTATATTTTTTTCCATAAGTGCCGCCTCTTTTTCCATGAGTGCGACATCTTTTTCCGCAACCACACCCTGCCACTTCTTACGTTCAATAGCCCTCGCATTCCGCAACGCCTGTGCCTCATCATGCCGCCGCTTTTCCCTCAACCGCTCCAAATACCGAAACTCCTCATCTGCAGCTGTCCCCCTATACGCTTGAATAGCCTGCTCCATGACCTCCCCACCTTTCGTCAATTTCTCCAACTCTTCTTCCGTCTCCGCATTAAACAACGCAAGCCACAATTCCCGCTCGTCCTCAAAATCAATCTTATCTACATCAGGCAATTTCGGCAACTCGAAGAAATGATACCTCTGCTTTTCCGACAATATCTCGTGGCGTGTGATTTCCATGGGTGCGAACTCCGAATGTACCGCCGCACAGTCAAATTGCACAAAGCCCAAAATGCTGATACATATCGTCTTTGGCAACTTTGAATAATCTTCGCCAGACGGCAAGGACGTTGTGAACAACTTCGCCCAGTGAAACATCGTCCGTTCTAAATAATTGCCCTCGTCCGCTACCTGTATCTCGATGTTGACTTGCTTTCCGTCAACTATCATGTTTATATCTAACCGACAGAATTTTGCTCCGACTTCCTCTGGTGGCATTTCCGTGTTTGTCAAATAGAATTGCTCGATACTCGTAAGCGGAATGTTCAACAGCACAGACACGAGCCTTTTCAGCAAATCGGGATTTCGAGTGAATAACATCTTGAATAGCACGTCCGATTTGAATGTGTATATTAATTTCGTCCCTTTTGGTTTTGCCATTTCCGCACCTCTCATGACTTCTCCGCCTTTTACTGCTTTTTGTTTAGCAGGGCTTGTAGGTTGGCTATTAACGCATCTTTTTCCATAAGTGCCGCATCTTTTTCCGCAACCACACCCTGCCGTCTCCGCATTAAACAACGCAAGCCACAATTCCCTCTCGTCTCCAAAATCAATCTTATCAACATCAGGCAATTTCGGCAACTCGAAAAAATGATACCGCTGCTTATCCGACAATATCTCATGGCGTGTGATTTCCAAGAAGTTGAATTTTACTCACGTCTTGCCAAAATCTTAATAATATCCCCATAGAGCGTTTTGGCGTTGGTCTTCCAATTATTCTGTATCTGCCGAGCCTGCTCTCGGGTGTAGACGGATATTGATAATTCCATCAAGACTCTATTTTCTTCATATACGCCGCATTTTACCAAAAATTCGCTATTATCGGCGTTTGGGAAGAATGTCGCTGTGTTTTCAAACTCTCGCTTAATATCTCGCCGATTTTCTTTTATGTATTCGTTTATTTTGTTGCGGATAGATGGGGCTATATGCTTTTCAAAATATTCCAAGGTCGTCAAGCCATCGTCCGTCAATGTGTAGCGGGTTGTGTTGTTATTTGTTGAGGAATCCAAATATCCGTTTTCCACCATGTCCGCCAATGCCTCCTGCACAGCGTAATAGTCCATAAATTCCGCCTGCATTATGTAGTCCGTTATTTGACTACGTGAAAGAGGCAAGTCCATTTTTTCTATCAAATACAGGATTATCAGCTTATTCTCGGGTTTGTCGTCCATCTTTTCCCCCTCAAAATATTCCTCAATCATTTAATTTTAAGACAGCCACAAGCAGCTCATCATCAACTAGATTAGCATCGATATTCCATTTTTTAGCCAAATAGCTTGCCCATTCAGCCACAAGTTCAGATTTTGCGTAATCGGGCAGATATATCTTGCGAGCCTCGTAAATATGCAATAAATCTACTTCTTCTTGGGTAAGTTGCAAGTGCTTAAATTGCTCCAAGCTCGATACATTAGAAAAATTGCCTGACCTGTCCCGAAGAGGTATAGGTTCGTAATGTTCCGCCACAACAATTGTGCCAGCGACCATATCGCCTAGCCGCTTATGTTTTTCCGAAAACATGATGACTATTATTCCGATATAGATGATGTCCAGCACAGCCTTAAAAAGGTTACGTACCAATGACTGCGAAAGGCTCACGGGCTGCCCGTTATCAGAAATAACCCGCAATCCAAAAATCTTTTTACCAGGCGTTTGCCCCGTTAAAATCATCTCGAAGATTATAAAATAGCAAAAGTACACAAAAAACACCGATACAATCAGGAAGCTAAGTGCAAATCCCTCAACCGCATCCAGGGTTGCGAAGGTGTAACTGTATATCCCAAAGAGAATAATTATCGCCAACAGGAGACAAATTATTAATTGTATGGTAAAATCAATTACAAAGGCAGCGAGTCGAGATCCCGCTCCGGCAAGCCGATACTCCACCTCGATATTAGCAGGCGTTAAAACACTATATATTTTCATCTTTACCTCCCGATTTTTGCCCTCGATATTCGGCCGCACCATAAAATCGTAGGGTTCTGTCCCGCACCTCGCAAGGGGCTAGCCCTTTGACCCCATTTTTAAGGAGTTAATTATGACAGAGACACAATTTATAGCACGGAACGAAGATAGCTGGAAAAAGCTAGAAAATTTCAACCAAGTGCTACAACACAAGGGCATGAGCAAACTGTCCAGAATCGAGATACGAGCCTTCGCCGAAACATTTCGGTCGGTGGGCTATCATTTAGCGTACGCTAGAACACATTTTCCGAAAGGTACGTCTTTACCTTATCTTATGCATATCGTGGGCGTTGCACATAATTATTACTATGTACGGGAACGCCGAAGTTTGACAAATGCAAAAGATTACGTGATTAAAGGGTTTTCTGCCCATGTGCGGCACAACAAAAATTATATTTTGGTCGCCATGGCAATCTTTATGCTAGGCACAATCTTTGCGTTTGCCTATGTCTCCGCCGATGTAAGTCGGTTTAATCAGATTTTCCCCATGGAAATATCTGGCGAAAATTTGGGCGAAGGCAGTGCAGAATGGGATAACCCGCTTATGAGTGCCATTATAATGACCAATAACATAAGGGTAGCCGTGCTAGCCTTTGCACTCGGCATTACCGCTGGCATCGGCACGATTTGGATTCTATTCTACAATGGCATGATTTTAGGTTCTTTGGCAGCTTTCATCTCTGTAACAACCACCCCGCAGAATAGCATAATTTTTTGGTCGCTAATCCTCCCTCATGGTGTCCCCGAGCTTATCGCTATTTTTATAAGCGGTGCCTGCGGTCTTGCAATAGGCAAGGCAATGTTAGTCCCCAACAACTACACCCGAAAGGATGCGGTAATTCTAGCCTCAAAAAGAGTCGCCCCTCTAATTCCAGGGTTAGTGGTCATTCTAATAATAGCAGCCCTAATCGAAGGCTTTTTTACCCCTCTCGATATGTCCCCCTATTTCAAACTGGTTTTCTCCGCAATCTCCCTAATCGGCTTGCTCCTTTATTTCCGCCCTAGTGAACAAAATTCCGATTCTACCACCATTACCTGAAAGCTCTGTATGCCTCCATGACGGAATTTTGGTGATCTCGTTCGTGGGTGCGGCTGCCGCTGTGGGTACGACTGCCCCTAAAATGGATACAAAGATGCCCGTTCATGTTGTTGCCGTTTCGTGGGCCGCCTGCGTGTGGCATACCGTTTATCGAGGCGGCGTATTTTCGGTCGCCTACGTGCACCCAAATGGGGCGAGTATTCCATGACCAACGACCGTTGAAAGTGCGTAATACAGTAGCCGTGTCCGCCGCCGATACAGCAAAAGCATCGGCATGATTGCCCATCGAAAAGATATTCATCCAATAAGTTATGCCTGTGCGTACGTCGGTTATCATAACAGGCGTGTTGCGTGGCAAAGTATTACGAGCTTGCGACCAATCTATGAGTCGTGGCCCGTACCTATCTCGCCGTATAATCGGTATTGCTGCATTTATCTGTCGTTCCAGCTGGTAGAATAGCTCTTCCTGTGCCTCCAATGCAATGTCCAACATCTCAATATAATAGAATAAATCCCGAGCCACATCCTCGGAGGACAACCCGCTTTGAAAACGCAGGGGAGCAAGCGTTTCCGCTCCAACATATGCAAGTTGCACGATTACCGTTTCTTCCCGCACAGAGGCAGTGAAACTCAACAATTCCTCCAAAATATTCAACAATGGTTCTTGCGAAACATACAGGCTATCAATCATAGTACTAATGGCTGGAATGTGGTCGTTTTCAGCTAATTGCTCTATGACCTTTAGCCGATACAGCTCGTTTTCACGCAAACGCTCTTCTAAAAATTCCGTCTGCATCCACAGGGTCTCGAGGCTATGCACATAGGTTAGGTGTTGTTCCCGTAAATTTTCCTCGCTACGTTCCAACTGCTCATAAATTTCCGTCTGCACTGCAATAACGTCCTCTAAGAGAATACTCTGCTCTTCTTCGGTAATTTCACGAAGGTCGGTATAAGCTGTTTCCGCCTCGTGGAGCAGATAATGCACATCGTCCGCTACTTGTCTTAAAAAGTTCGACCGTACAGCAAGCAATGATACAGCCAATATCATCACAGGCACAATAAACAACGCCATATACAAGGCTCTATCGGAGATACGTATACTTCTGGTTTTGCCAGAGGTATACGATGGCACAAGCATAAGCGAGTAATATTTTTTGTCCATATTGGAAAGCGACGCACCTTTTTTGGGCGTGTTTTTCCTAAATTTTTGTAAAATCATAAATTTAAACCCTACCTAAATATTCGCCGGTTCTGGTATCGATTTTAATAATCTCATCGCCAGAGATAAACAACGGCACTTGTACAACAGCCCCGGTTTCTACGGTTGCGGGTTTTGTTGCACCCGTTGCCGTATCGCCCTTAAATCCGGGTTCGGTGTCCGTGATTTTCAATTCAACGAACATGGGCGGTTCTATTCCAAAGACAGTCCCGTTATGGGACAATATTTTGACAGTTTCATTCTCTTTCACATACCGCAACGTATCGCCGATTTGGCTTGCATCGATAGCGGTTTGCTCATACGATTCTGCATCCATAAAATGATACAGTTCGCCGTCAGTATACAAATACTGCATATCTTTTCTATCGATATGGGCTCGTGCCACTTTTTCCGATGGTCGAAAAGTTCGTTCCACTATCCCGCCATTAACGATTCCTCTCATTTTAGTACGAACAAACGCCGCACCTTTCCCTGGTTTCACGTGCTGGAAATCTATTATAACATAAAGATCCCCCTCCACCTCAACCGTTATCCCATTCCTAAACTCCCCTGCTGAAATCATAAAAATCTCCTTTTTTAAAATCGCGAATACCCCTATTGGCAATTTTAAGCATCCGTCCGCGATTCTATAAATTTAAAGTTATGGACACTCGTGTTAGCAAGCTAAAGTCTCCAATCGTAATTCTACCACAAAAAAACAAATTTAAAGTTTGTCCACTTTTCAAAGTGGCGGGGGTGTGGGGGCTGGCCCCCACGGGTTTAAATCTTTTAAAGCCTGTATGGCGAGAATGTAGCCCATGGCGTTGAGGCCGCATATTTGAGCGATGCATACGG
>WRKH01000163.1 GCA_009778175.1 Turicibacter sp. | reverse complement strand
CTACAAAATATCAAAAAAAGTGCGGGTCTGGGGGCGCGCCCCCAGCGGGGTGTGGGGCAGAGCCCCACGGTTTTAGTTTTGAAAGGGAAAGTATGATGAGAATGGAAACTTATAATGATGCGTTGGAATACCTGTATTCTTCCTATTCCAACCGTGCGAAGGCGGGGCTTGATGGCGTATATAGCGTTCTTGATAGGGTGGGCAATCCTCATAGCAAATTAAAGGTTATCCATGTGGCTGGAACTAATGGCAAAGGGTCTACTTGTACCATTTTGAAATATATATTGATGGAAGCGGGTTATAGCGTTGGATGTTTTACCTCCCCGCATTTGGAGCGATATAACGAAAGAATAGCGATTAACCTTGCTGACATATCCGACGAGGATTTTATAGCCACTATAGCCGAGATTGCCGCCGCTGCTGATTTTTGCGGTGTTTGCTTGTCGTTTTTTGAGATTCTCACTTGTATGGCGTATCTGCATTTTGCCAACAATGCCGTGGATATTGCAATAATGGAGATTGGTATAGGCGGGCGGCTCGATGCGACCAATGTTATTGAAAATCCAATCCTATCCGTCATTACTGCCCCTGGATACGACCACACGGAAATCTTGGGCGAAACACTAGAGCAAATTGCGACGGAAGATGCGGGGATTATCAAGCAAAATTGTCCTGTGGCTGTATATCCGTCCCCCGTTTTTGATGTGATTGAACGCATCGCAAACGCTAAAAATGCACCGTTTTATTATATTGGCGACAAATTAGAGCTAAAGGACACCGTCTTTACGCTAGAAAACACTCGCTTTTCAGTAAACTGCGAGTATTTTTCATACACCGACCTAAAAATCTCACTGCTGGGTAAACATCAGGTAAACAATGCGATACACGCTCTGCTATGTGCCGAAGTGTTATCGAAGTCGCTGACGATAAAGGAATCACATATAATATCAGGATTAGCAAAAGTGCGTTGGCCTGGTCGTTTTGAAGTTTTTCAATCCCCTTTAG
The DNA here is from genome assembly GCA_009778175.1 of Turicibacter sp. Classification (GTDB taxonomy): domain Bacteria; phylum Bacillota; class Clostridia; order Lachnospirales; family WQUN01; genus WRKH01. The sequence goes on along the minus strand of WRKH01000163.1, from coordinate 5,590 downwards.
TCGTATTGGACGGGGCTCATAATGAGGATGGTGCAGCCGTTTTCAAAGAGGCTATCGGCACTTATTTCAAAGATTACAAAATTGTGATTGTGCTTGCAATTACTCAGAGCAAAGACTGCCACACGATTTTGGAAAAGATGGTTTCTGTTGCGGACACGATTATAGTAACAGACAGCGGGTTTAGAGGAATCCCAATTAACGAGCTAACAGAAATTGCCAAACGCTACACTGACATTCCGATATTATCCGAAAAAAATCCCGTACTAGCTCTAAAAAAGGCCACAGAAATAGCGGGAGCAAAAGGCGCAGTAACCATCACTGGCTCACTCTACCTAGTAGGCAAACTAAGAAGCACACTCATTTAGTGCAAGACCGTGGGGCTCTGCCCCACACCCCGCTGGGGGCGCGCCCCCAGACCCGCTCGTTTGTTATTTTTTGGATCTTGATTTTGCCTAATCGTTTCAAATTTGTTGTTTTTTGGGCTTACCTTGCAAATCCGACACTTTGCCGACCCCCTACGTTTTTAATGTAGCCTGCACCTCTTTCAAAATCTCCAGGTCGGTATACAAATTGGCAATCTTAAATTCTGGCAACCCATGCTGGCGTAGTCCGAAAAAATCACCAGGGCCACGCCTTTTTAAATCAAATTCCGAAAGCACAAACCCGTCCGTGGTGGACTCCAACGCTCTCATGCGTTCGAGGGTCTGGGCGTTTTTACTATCGGTTATGAGTATGCAATAGGATTGCACCGAACCACGCCCCACACGCCCTCTGAGCTGATGTAATTGTGCCAGCCCAAAGCGTTCGGCGTTCTCGATTATGATTAGATTCGCTTTCGGTACGTCTACCCCCACCTCTATAACCGTTGTGGCGACCAGCACCGAATATTTACCTGCGGCAAAATCCGTCATAATCTCATCTTTATTCTTTAATTTGCCGTGTATCAGGGTTATTGGGATATGCGGCAGGGCATTTTGCAATACCTTTGTGTATGTGATTACTGCATTTATCCCCTCCGCATCCTCTATGGCGGGGCAAATTATATAAACCTGATTCCCCAACGCTACCTGCTTTTCTATGAATACCATAATGCGTGGACGATAGGCGGAATTTACACAAAAGGTCTGGATCGGCTGCCTGTTGGGGGGCATAGATTTTATCGTGGAAATATCCATGTCGCCGTACAAAATCAAAGCCAAGGTGCGAGGGATAGGCGTTGCTGTCATTATCATGGTATGCGGATATATCCCCTTGTTCGATAACGAGGCACGTTGCTTTACGCCGAAACGGTGCTGTTCGTCCGTTATTACCAGCGCCAATTTGTTGAAAATGGGTTTTTCTTGGATTAAAGCGTGGGTACCTATTATTATCTGCGGTTCATCGGCGGCTATCGCCTCATAGATAGCCCTCTTCTCTCGTTCGAGCAACGAGCCGACGAGCAATGAAATTTTAACCCCTTGGAAAAATATGCGGAATTGTTTCAAATGCTGCCGTGCAAGGACTTCGGTGGGGGCCATAATGGCGACCTTATAGCCCGCAGACACCGCAAAATAGGCGGCGATGGCAGCGACAACGGTTTTCCCGCTGCCAACATCTCCCTGCACAAGACGATTCATACACTTGCCGCTATGCAGGTCTTTTTTTATATCCTCAATTACAGCCTTCTGGGAATCCGTCAACGTAAAGGGCAGAAAAAAATTCGACAAATTTCGGCAATCTATCACAACACCTGGAAAATCGGCGGCTTTTAGCTTGGATAGGGCGAGTTGCATGAAAAAAAATTCCTCAAAGACCAGCCTATGTCTTGCGGCATAAAAAGCCTCGTTACTCGTTGGAAAATGTATGTTTTTTATCGCCTCCACTCGTGGCATTAGGTGCGTTACGGGCAGCGTTACCGTTTCCTTATCCGAAACCATGTCCAGTGCAATCTTCATCCATTTACGAAACATCTTTTGGCTTATGCCCTTCGGCAGGGTATAGAGCGGCACAATCCGCCCAGAGTTCACGCTATCCGTTTGCAATTCATCAATTTTCTCGTATTCGGGGGATTCCATCTGCAATTTATAGAAATTTTCCCGTACCTTGCCCGTGAAAATATAGGTTTCGCCCTCTTTGAAAACGTGTTTAAGGTACGCTCGCCCAAACCACACAATCTCCAAGCTACCGCCCTCATCGCTTAGTAATAATTTCGTAATATTTTTGCCCTTGACGACAGAATTATCAGCCCCCTGTACAATGGTGGCTTTTATCGTCTGCACAACGTCCACGTCTAGCGAGGATATCGTTTTTATTTGCGTACGGTCTACATAATTTCTCGGAAAATAATTAACTAAATCCTCTACCGTATGCACATTTGCAAGGAGTTTGGCACGTGCCGTTCCTATGCCTGGTATTTCAGTTATTTGCATGATGCTCACCTAAGATTTTGGGTTTTCCCCTCCTCTGAAGGCACGCCCCCAGACCCACATTTTTTGTTATCATATCATAAAAACGCAAAAAAAACAAGCCTATCCATTCGCAGATAGGCTTGTCTCTGGAATTTTGGTTTTACCTGCTGCCAACACCGAAAATCCCGCCATGCGGGGTGTTCCAAGTTAGTACGCCATTTGCAAAAGTGGACGGTGTTTCATTTATGCGATTGCCGACCACTTGGGCTATGAATAGCCCTGTGCCATCCGCCGCTATACTGAACGATATAGCGTTCGCAAGTGTGCCGATTGCACCGCTTGCCGTCCCTCTTATGTCGAATGAGAAAACGGGGCGGTTGCCTATGGTGGTGCGTGGGACGGAGTGTAAAGCGGTCTGCGGCGAGATGTTGATACGCAAATTGCCTCGTGTCGTATGCATGATTTCCGTCAGGGTGGATGGAGCGAATTCCAGCGTAAATGTGCCGTTTGAAACCTGTAAAGTGGCGTTTGCGGCGATTAGGCTGCTAAAGGCGGCTCTGTCGAGTGTGGCGAATATGCCTTCAACATCATTTGCACTTGGCACTATGGTAACAACTATATTTTGTGCAGCTGTTGCATTTCCACGGGCAGTTCCTAGAACCTGATTTATTGCGGTGCTGGGAATTTGCATGGATGCCATGCCAAGGCTATTTACACGGGCGGGTAGGGAGAGAGTTGCACCGTCGTCCGTTGTTGTTACGTTAAAAACCTGCCTTTGCCGTGGTGGGATAAATGGGCGAAATTCCTGTTCTTCCCAGAAATTATTGTCGGCAAAAGGCGGAATTAGTGCAGGTGGTGGAGTTAGCGTAGGCGGCGGGATTATTATCGGCGGTGTGCCACGTTGTCCTGTGATTACAAAGTCGGAATTATGGTAGATTACAAATTCCAAAAATCCGTCCTCTTCCGAAACATTTAAATTTTCAGCAACGGGGACAAGTCTGTTATTTGTGCTGTCGAAATGGTAGACGTTTAAGTTTTCGTTGCCCACCACATTTCTAAATGCAAAATCAGCCCGCACACGGATTGTCGCCCGCCCTGGCAATTCGCCGTGATTCGTAAAGCTCAAAATCATGGCGGGATTCTCCTGCACTAGATTAGTTATGTAATTTTTATTGCCGCCCGTGAAATTGTCTAGTGAGCTTAGTGCCACATTTGCGTTTATAGCACTTGGGGCTGTTATGTCACCGCCGTAAAATACCCATTCTATGCCATTGCTCTGTTGCAAAATCACGGTTCGGCTTGTGCCTTGTATCGCTGTGAAAACGTCTGTGGGGATATTTGCACCTGTGGCGTAATTTATGATTATTACGGCATCGTTTGGCTGGCTTAATATGTCTTGAATTAGGTTGGGGTTGGCGGTGTTGGTGGCGAGATCGGCGTTGCGGTCGTGGGCGATTTCAAAGGCGGCGTTGTTCGGGAGCGGCAAAACATCATTCCCCCACTGCGAGGGATTTAAAACATACATCTGTTGATTTCCAGCAACATCTGTAATCCACACCCAAGCTAACTCAAACAATCCAGGCGGGTCATATTGCCCGATTGTGATTTCTGTTTGGAACGTGTTTTCGGCAATTAAATTCCAAGACCAAGCCACATTTCCAAAAGCCACATACTCTCTATTAGAATTTGCATCTATAAAGTTTGCTTGTATGATTTCAATCCCCGATAGATTATCGGTTGCAGTAACCGTTACCGTAACCACACCAGGAGCGTTTACAACCTGCGGACTGACTTGCACATTATGCAAAACAGGCGGCTCATTGTCGTAATTGGTATTGGTTATTGTAAATGCGGCATTATTTGGGAGCGGCAAAACATCATTCCCCCATTGCGATGGATTTAAAACATACGTCTGTTGATTTCCTGCAACATCTGTAATCCACACCAAAGCTAACTCAAACAATCCTGGCGGGTCATATTGCCCGATTGGGATTTCTGTTTGGAACGTGTTTTCGGCAATTAGATTCCAAGACCAAGCCACATTTCCAAAAGCCATATACTCTCGATTAGAATTTGCATCTATAAATCTTGCGTCTATGACTTCAATCCCTGACAAATTATCCGTTGCCTCGACAGTTACCGTAACCACGCCAGGGGCATTCACAACTGGCGTAACCTGTACATTATGCAACACAGGCGGCTCATTGTCATAATTGGTATTGGATATTGTAAATGCGGCATTATTTGGGAGCGGCAAAACATCATTCCCCCACTGCGATGGATTTAAAACATACATCTGTTGATTTCCTGCAACATCTGTAATCCACACCAAAGCTAACTCAAACAATCCAGGCGGGTCATATTGCCCGATTGCGATTTCGGTTTGAAACGTGTTTTCAGCAATTAGATTCCAAGACCAAGCCACATTTCCAAAAGCCATATACTCTCGATTAGAATTTGCATCTATAAATCTTGCGTCTATGACTTCAATTCCCGACAAATTATCCGTTGCCTCGACCGTTACCGTAACCACGCCAGGGGCATTCACAATCTGCGGGCTGACCGACACGCTATGCAAAACAGGCGGCTCGTCATCATATACAAACGGCTCAAATTCGCCAAAAATCCCCTGTGGCGGCATAATTTCGCTCTCCTCGTCAAAATCCACTTCAGGATGTATAACAATAGGCTCGCCCTCGCCGTCAAAGTCGATTTCTGGCGTTAATGGGATTAAATCGTCCAAATCTATATCGATTTCCTCGTCCTCGGGAAGTTCGGGATAGATAACGATTTCTTCGTCCTCATCATCATCAAAATCTATCTCTGGCACGGGCGGGATTAGGTCGCCGACGGCTATCTCGCTGTCCTCGTTTGCCCAGATATTCAGCGGATTCGCCGCTACGATGGACATTGACATAATAATCGCAATCACAATAGCTGTGGTGCGTTTTGTTGTATTTTTTAATTTCATAATTTTCTCCTTATAGTTAGTAGTTTTTTGATTGTTCGGCTAAATTTGGGCGATTTTATGGTGGTCTGTCAACGCCCTCTTTTTTGGTGCAATAAAAAGACACAGCCGATAGGGTGTGTGTCTTTTGTTTGGTTTTTATGGTCGACAAAAAGACGGAGTTTAGGCTAGCTCTGCTCTGCTCTGCTCTGCTCTGCTCTGCTCTGCTCTGCTCTGCTCTGCTCTGCTCTGCTCT
>WRKH01000162.1 GCA_009778175.1 Turicibacter sp. | reverse complement strand
CCCAATGGAACATGATTCTTTCGGGATAATTGCCCTCGTCCAGCACCTGTATCTCCAAATTGACCTGTTTCCCGTCCACAATCATGTTAATGTCCAGTCTGCAAAACTTTTTCCCCATTTCCTCAGGCGGCATTTCTGTGTTTGTCAAGTAAAACTCTTGAATACTCGTAAGCGGAATGTCGAGCAACACCGCTACTAGCCTTTTCAGCAAGTCGGGATTTCTCACAAACAACATCTTGAATAGCACGTCTGACTTGAACGTGTAGACCAATCTCGTTCCTTTGCGTTTTCTCATTTTCGCACCTCTTGCTCTCATTATAGCAGGGTTGACTAATTTTTGCAAACAAAATGCCGTGTTGATTTGCATTTAGCTTGTCGCCCTGTTATAATGAAATGGGCTTGCGAAACAGCCTGAAAATTTGGCGGAAATTCTAACAAAGACGTTAAATCTTTCGAACCGAAGGGAGCGGGCTCAAATGGAAACGAAAATGAGATTTTGGGGCGGGCTGCGGACTATTGGCGGTACTGTTGTGGAGATATGTTATGGCGGAGATAGGGTGATTTTCGACTTTGGTCGAGCTTATAATGCAGCCGATACGATTATTGCCGATTTGCAAAATATCAAAAAAAGGGAAAAGACACGGATTAAAGATATGATACGGCTTGGAATTTTACCTGGGCTGGACGGCATTTATGACAAGGAACATTTAGAGGAACTCCCGATTGAAGCAGCGCCTGGAAACACAAACACGGCTATCTTTATAACGCATTTGCATTTGGATCATATGGCGAATATCGGTTTAGTTTCTGAAAAAGTGCCGATTTTTATGTCTCAAGAAGGTTTGGAGCTCCATAAGGAATTGTTTCCGCCTGTGAAATCACTTAGAGCCTTTGAATATGAAGAGAGTGTGCAGATTGGAGCGATTAAAGTAACAGGCTACGCCGTCGATCATGATGTACGGGGTGCATCAGCACTATTGATAGAAACACCCGATAGGAAGATGGCGTATTCGGGCGATATACGGATGCACGGGCTTTGCGTTGAGAAGAACGACCGCTGGATTAGGGCAATGAACGAGAAAAAGTTAGATTTTTTGCTAATGGAGGGAACGATGTTTTTCCCGCCAGATCCGAATTACGATTCGTCGAAAATACCTCCGCACATTAGCGAAGCGGATGTCCCTGTGCTGATTGCCCAAAAATTGAGGGAGACAGCGGGTGTGGCATTTTTCAATTTTTATCCAAGCAATATCGAACGCATGGAGAATTTTATAAAGATAGAAGCTGGGCGGCAGATAGTATTTGAAGAAGAGACAGCTCGGATTGTACAGGCATTTTTGCCAAAGTACAATGTTCACATTTTAGGCAAAAATATAAGCATTACACAAATAAACGAAAATCCGCAAAAATATTTTGTGCAGAATAGTTTGGTAAACATCTTGGATTTGCTGGATTATCAAGTCGAGGGCAGTGTCTATATCCATTCAAACGGCATACCGCTCGGTCCTTTCGATCCTGCTTTTGGCGGCATGAAGAGTTTTTTGGAAAATTTGGGAATCGAATATTTTTCGGCATCCTGCTCGGGTCATGCACGAAGAGAGGATATTTTGGATATAATCGAACGTATATCGCCAAAAACACTTGTGCCGTGGCATAGTCAAGCACCCGAGGAGATTGCACCACCAAATATTGCAATTTTATTACCAGAATTTGAACGGTGGTATTAAAAAAATTGCATCCTAAAAAGAGGAGCTTTGAAATATGAGGAAGTTAGTCTTGTTGTTATTATTGGCATTTGTGGGCTGTTCCGATGATGCTGAACAAAATTCCCCGAGTGAAACGATGTCGATTTTTTTGGAGTATATGACAACTGCCCAATTTACAGAGGCGCAGGCTATGTTGATTGGCGATTTCTCGTTATACGAAATAGAGGAGGAGTATAGGGGTGTTTTTAGCGAATTAACTTACGAAATCATATCCGAAACGATAGATGATGAAAGTGCATACGTTGAATTAGCCTTGGATACAATAGATTTTGCGGCTGTGATGGAAGAAGTTATGTCGAATGCCTTTAGCTTGGTTTTTTTGGATATTAGTGCAGAAGAATTTGCAAGAGAGGTCGAAACCTTGCTACAAAATGTATTGGAATCACCGCCTACGACCACCATAAATGCCACTATAGAATTGCAATTACATGAAGAATGGCGGATTGTAGCCAATTCTTATTTTGCGGATGCGATAACGGGCGGGTTATTGTCCTTTGCAGAATCGATTTCTGAATGGTTGGAGTAAAACAATTCGCCAAAAAATTTATTTGACTTCCCTCCAATTTTTGGAGATAATAATAGAAAAGTGCAAGGAGGATTCTGCAATGTATATGATAAATCAATTAAGCATCAAGGGTAGGCTGTTGGCTCTGTTTGTTAGCGGGTTAGGTGTTTTGGCTATTGTGCTGATTGCGGGGATATTGACGGAGGGGCTGGCTTTCGTCATTGTTGCTTTGGGTGCGGCAACGATTTGGGTAATTTTGTCTGTTGCTATTATTGCCGCCACAGCCAGCACGTCGAGACAGCTATTAAACGCCGTTGACGAAGTATCAAGAGGTAATTTTGACATAAATTTGAATAGGGATTCGCAAGGAGAATTTGGCAAGATGCACCTCCTGCTTGCGGACATAAGCGAAAATTCCAGAAATTTTTCTAAAATAACCGCAAACATCTCTGCCCAACTAAAGGAGGGTTCGACTAACGTACGCATAGACGAAAGTCTTTTTACTGGCGAATACAAGGCATTTATAACCAAATTCAACGCCCTGCTGGATGGCAGGAATCTAGAGACCGAATACGTACTAAAATGCCTATCTGCGTTTCAGAATGGCAATTTTAAGACAAGTGAATTTTCGGGCGAACGCTCTGAGGTAATGGAGCTTGTACGCTCGCTTGGGGCAACTCTCAATTCCTTTAATGGCGACCTTAAAAATTTGACAAAAATCGCTGTAAAAGGCGAGCTGAGCACACGCATTGAAACGGGGCATTATACTGGCGAATGGAAAAAAAATGCCGATTCCCTGAACGTACTTTTGGATGCACTCGCCGCCCCTGTGCAAGAGACGATCGCTGTAATGGAGCATTTGGCAAGGGGCGATTTTTCAAGGAAGATAGAAGGGGCTTTTTATGGCGATTTTGAACGCATTAAGAATAGTGTCAACAGCACCATCAAAAATACCTCTCATTACATACAGGAGATAACCGATTTGCTGGGAAGACTAGCGAACAAGGATTTGAACATTGATATACGAGTGGATTTTGTAGGCGATTTTTCAGCCATACGCAACGCTCTTGAGATGATCGTAATACAATTCAATGATGTTATGGACGGCATAAACAGTGCTGCCGAGCAGGTGGCGGCGGGGGCAAAAACCATATCTGATAGTAGCATGAACTTAGCCGAAGGTGCAAGTGTACAAGCCATGACTGTCGATACTTTGACCATAACAATTTCGGAGGTAGACGAAAAGACCTCAAACACAGCCTCAAACGCCGAGCGTGCCGCAAAACTTTCCAGCGAAACCCACACAAATGCACTAAAAGGCAATGACGAAATGAAAAAGATGTTGGAGGCAATGGATGCAATTAAAGTCTCTTCTGCCAACATATCCACGATAATCCGAGTAATAGGCGACATAGCTTTCCAGACGGAGATGCTTGCACTAAATGCGGCGGTTGAAGCGGCACGGGCGGGCGAACACGGGAAAGGTTTTTCTGTTGTGGCGGAAGAGGTGCGTAATTTAGCCTCCAAGAGCGATGAGGCAGCCAAAGAGACTACGGCACTTATTGAGGAGTCCATCGAAAAAGTAAACCAAGGCACGACCATTGCACTCGCTACCGCCAACGCTTTGGAGGTAATCGTAAAGAATACCGATGAGGTTTCTAACATCATCTCCAACATAGCAGATGAATCGTTAAGTCAATCCTCTTCCATAGGCAAGGTAAACACGGGTACTGTCGATATTGCAAATGTTATAGCCAGCAACTCTTCCACATCGGAAGAGACGGCGGCGGCGGCACAGCAACTTTCCAGCCAATCAGAGGTGCTTAGAGATATGATTAGCGTGTTTAATCTGCGTTCAGAGCCCGAGATGAATTTTATGAAATTGGAAGCCAACGAACTTTCGGAGCGATACACTATGCCGAAAGCTAGTGCAAACATAAAGCCATTCGAGCCAAAACCTTCAAAGGCGAGAATAATGTCCGCCGCTTTGGATACAAAGGAAGATCTTGAGCATGAACTGGTGCGTTCTTCCAAACTCGAGATCAAGTCTCCAAAGATTAAACTGGATGAGGATTTGCAAATTGACATTAAGCTGGACGAGGATTTGCAGATTGACACAGAAATAGTTTTGCCGACTACTTTGGAAACGGAAATGCCACCTGTAGAGTCGAAAGAGGAAGTCATCAAGCCCGAGATAAAACCAGCTATCGTTCCAAAGCCCGAAATAAAGCCGCCTGTTATGCCAAAAGCGGAGGCAAAGCCGCATCCAAAACCGAGTGTAAAGCCGTCCATTGCTCCAAAAGCTGAGATTAAACCGCCCGCACATCCGAAACCACCCACCATGCCAAAAACAGGGCTTAATGCGGCAACAAAACCGCCCGTCATGCCAAAAACGGGGCTTAATGCGGCAACAAAACCCCCCACCATGCCAAAAACGGAGATAAAGCCCGATATAAAAGCCGCTCCAAAGGCATCGATAAAACCCGAAGTAAAGGCATCGATTAAGCCGACGACCCCTACTCCCGACGGAAAAGCGATAGTAATTGGCTCCTCGGGGCGACCTGATGATTTAGCGGCGGCTTATCTGCGAGAGTCTCGCACCATGACCAAGCCCGCAGAGGGGGATTCGGCAGAGGGGACAAAACCGCCATTACCAACTGCAGAGAGAACGAGCGTACCACCATCGACCACTATGACAAAACCGTCTGCACAATCATCGAAACCATCTGCAAAAATTCCGTCCGCTGATTTCACTCGCGGAGCGGCAAATACAAATACAAACACCGTTCAAGCCCCTTCTGCCGCACATATCTACGACAAATCGGATTACGGAAAATATTAGTGTGAGGATGTCATGCAAAGATTAAGAACGTATTTTTACAACCCCTACAACGTCCTATTCGTGATATTTACCTATTTCATTGTGTTTGCTTTCATAGTTGACACACCCCAAAACATACTGGAAGGGCTAATCATCATCGTGGTGTCGCCCGATTTGCTGATAACGGATTATATCTATATTGGCGGCATTGGCGCAACTCTGGTAAATGCTGCAATAATTAACCTGTTGTTCCTGTATTATATGGTGCGTATACACGAAAAACCAAGCGGTGCACTTATAATGGCGTTTTGGCTCTTTGCGGGATTCGCCTTTTTTGGAAAAAATATAGTCAACGTATGGCCGATTATATTGGGTGGTTGGCTGTATGCAAAATTCAAAGGCGAGCATTTTGACAAATATGCCGTGGTTACAATGCTTGGCACTGCTTTAGCACCCACTGTTACACAAATTGCCCTGATAGAGCAACTGCCCATACAACTGGGTATAGTTTTGGCGTTAATTTACGGCACTTTTTTGGGGTTTGTTCTGCCGCCCATAGCCCAAAACATGATGAGCATACATCAGGGATTTAACCTTTACAACGTCGGTTTTGCAACGGGAATATTATCCATTCTATCGAGAATTTTCATATACGTAACCATCGCCGAGGATAACATCTATCCCGTTTCCTATTGGAGTTCGGATGAATGGCTCGCCACCACTATATTCATGGCAATAATTTTCATGTTTCTGATTTTTGTGGGCATATTATGCGGCGAAAATCACAAGGAAAATTTTATAGAATTGAACAAGCGATCGGGTCAAGCCCCCAGCGACTTTTTTGCCGATTACGGCTCAATAATTTACATCAACATGGGGCTTTTGGGGCTATTTTGCATCGTCCTCATTTTTCTTATAAACGGGGATATTAACGGACCTGTGGCGGGCTGTATACTTACAGTTGTGGGTTTTGGTGCATACGGCAAGCATTTACGCAACTGCTGGTCGCTTATGTTGGGTTGCTTGATTGCGGGCGGTTTTATACAGATTTTTTACGGAACAATCCCTTCCGCCTCTCTTGCTGTACTTTTAGTTACAAGTCTTGCTCCCATTCCAGGCTATTACGGTTGGAAGTGGGGCATCATAGCGGGTGCATTACATTTACACATAGCGGCAAACGTAGTAGCTTTTTCAGGCGGCTTAAACTTATACAACAACGGACTTGCGGCAGGTTTCGTAGCGATGTTCCTACTACCAATAATAAAATCCCTAAAAGAACACAAAAAGGATTTGCCAGTAAAGAATTAAGACCCTGGGGGCTCTCGATTCTACCCCAACTGCTACAAATTTGTAGCGGTTTGTTGGTGTTTCGTAGGGGCGGATAATATCAATGTCATTAACTTAGTTGCCGAGAGTCGGCGGGCGAACGGAGTTCGCCCCTACGGGCGGCGATGTTGTAGGGGCGAACTCTGTTCGCCC
>WRKH01000161.1 GCA_009778175.1 Turicibacter sp. | reverse complement strand
AACGAAACAAAAGTTTTTCGTTTTGGTACGGGAACTACACGCACCTTATCCACCTTAATTAGGCTTAATGCGGAACTAGCTGCTTAATGTAGACTAGTTTCTGAGTTATGCCCCTACGGTGGTAAGGAACTCCATTCCCCTAAAGGGAATATGTGTCTTTTGGCACGTTGGAAGCCCACCAGCTTTAGCTGGTGGGAGAGTTCACAACGGTACATGAAAAATTGAGCAACGAGTTGGTTACGTACATAAAAACGCAATATATAGGCAAAAACAACCTGCTGCTCTCGGCTTTATCGGAAAAATTGAACGAGCCGACCGTGCTTTCGCAAATGCCTTTTGTTGAGTTGCCAGCAGAATATGAACAGGCGGAAAATGGCTTAAATGCCTTAAAATTGCCAAAATGGGCAGTTGATTTTTTTGTCAATTTGGCAAATAAAGAGCTGGGCGTTTTCAGCCGTCCGTTTGCACATCAAGCAACCGCCTTGGAGCAAGCCTATAATGGCAAAGATTTATTTGTGGCAACAGGCACAGGATCTGGTAAAACCGAGTGTTTCATGTGGCCGCTAATCGCCAAAATTGCCGCCGAGGGGAAAAATAATTCTGAAATTTGGCAAAATCAGCGTGGTGTTAGGGCGATTCTAATGTACCCAATGAACGCACTTGTAGCCGACCAAATTAGCAGATTACGCAGAATTATAGGCACAAAAGAATTTTTCAAAATTTTTACGCAAGCGGTGGGCGATTTACGCCGTCCGCAATTTGGAATGTATACAGGCAGAACTCCGTATTTTGGCAAAGAACCCTCAAAAAATTATGATAAAGATTTAGCAAAATCCTTGTCAGCACTGTTGCCGACAAATTTGTCAACAGATATTTACAAAATTTTACAAAAAGAAGGCAAAATCCCAGCCAAACATGATTTTTCCGATTTTATCGAAAATATCAAAAACAGCAACCACACGACAAATCCGCTAGATGCCGAGCTTTTCACTCGTTTTGAAATGCAGGAAACTTGCCCTGACATTCTCATAACAAACTACTCGATGTTGGAATTTATGTTGTTGCGACCTCGTGAGGACGGCATTTGGGAGTCTACCAAAAAATGGCTACAATCCGCCGAAGAAAACAAGTTATTATTCATAATTGATGAGGCTCATATGTACCGTGGAGCGGCTGGCGGCGAGGTCGCTCTGTTGTTGCGGCGGCTGTTTTATAAACTCGGAATTACTCGGGATAAAGTCCAATTTATTTTGACCACCGCCAGTATGCCCCAAAATTCCCCACAAGAACGCCAATCAGTCGAAATCTTTGCCCAAAAATTAACCGCTAATGATAAAAATAACGCAGATTCTTTCTGCTATATTTTCGGAAACAAGAATATCGAAAAATCCAGTAAAACTATATCTTGCGAAACATTACTAAAATGGGATTCCAAAAATCCTTTGCAGAGTTTTAACGCAATTTTCTCCGAAAATGCACCGTTTGTGGATATTGCAACCGCTAAAACTTGGCTGTATGATAACATAAAATCCTTTGATGTTTTTTCGCAAATAGCTGAAATTTGCAAGGGGAACGCATCTAGCGTAAGGGAAATTTCCAATAAAATTTTCCCTAAAACGAAAAAATCCGCAGAAACCGCCATTTATAACGCTTTTGAAATTGCTAATTACGCAACCAAAAATGGGAATTATATTTTTCCGTTGCGTGTGCATATGTTATTTAGGGGCTTGCGTGGCATTTTCGCCTGTACAAATCCCGATTGCCCAAAATCTCATACTTTCGAGGGCGTAACCTTGGGCGAAATTTTTATTAAAGATAATATTTTTGTTTGCCCAGAATGTGGAGCGACTGTTTACGAACTGCTAAATGACAGGCGTTGCGGTGCTTTGTATGTGAAAGGTTATGTAACGGAAACACAGGGAACGGCGTTTTTGTGGCGGAATCCCAACGCATACACAGGCAGAAATCGCAATGAAATAAATTTTAGGGAGATACATCTTTTTATACCGCAAGTTTCCGAAAAATATAAAATTTCAAAAAGCAAAAATGCACCAAAAATCTGTTATTTGGACTCAAAAAGTGGGTTTTTGTATTTCAAGGACGACAAATGGAACGGCAAACCTGGCGTTTTGCGGCTTTATTATAGTACATACAGCCCACAAAGCGGCACACTTTCGTTTACGCAATGTATGCACTGCCAGCACAGATTGAGCCGAACGCCGTTATCTGATTTTTCCACAAAAGGCAATGAATCTTTCTATAATATTGCACGTGGACAATTTAATTTGCAGGATGCGGTCGCCGAAAAAGAGGATATTTCAAAATATCCCAATCAAGGCAGAAAAGTAATGCTATTTTCGGATAATCGGCAACGAGCGGCTTTGCTTGCTTTGGATATGTCCGAGGCCTCGGATAATCAGGCGGCTATGCAGCTTTTTATGATTGCCATTAAGGAAATGCCCAAAAATTTGACTTTGAACGATTTATACGGATATTTTGTAAAAGCGGCGGCGGAACGAGATTTGCGGCTGTTTTACGGCGACAGTCGTCAAAATTTCTCGAAACATTGCGAAAAGGCAGAATCCGATATTAAACGGAGCGAAAAACGCAACAGAGCATACAAGCCTCAATTTACATTTGACACAAACTCGCCAGATATGGCAAAGGAGCAATTATTAAAAGTTTTTTGCGATCCGTTTATTTCTCTGCACGACATTGCCTTGGCATGGCTTGCCCCAACAGACGATAAAATCGAGGAAATTTTGGAAATTTTTGAAGATAACTATCAAATTAAACTTGCAGAAGAGGAATTTTTGAAGATTTTCAATGCTTGGATAATGCACGTTTTATCCGATAATACAGCATTGGGAAATTTGATAAAAAACGAACGGCGCGAGAAAATCAAAACGCATTATGGGCGGTTTGGATTGGAGAGCAACTGGGCGTTTTCTCCTACAATAAAGGAAATTATGGGCTGGGATAGGAAAAATATTGTCGGCATAGAACAAATTTTTCGAGATGTTTTTCAATTTTCATTTTTGGAAAATTCGAGCGAAAATAATGGGCGATATTTTATAAATTTATCGACTGTTTCGCCTGTTTACGGTGTTGACCATAAATGGCTAAAATGCAAAAAATGCTCTCGCATCACGCCATTTGCCTTAAAAGAAAGATGCCCAAATTGCGGAACAACCGATATTTCCGAAATTTTGGAATATTCTGCCTTGGATTTTTGGCGTAAGCCGATAATTGCCGCTTTAAATGGTGCAAAAATCAACATTATCGACACAGAAGAGCACACGGCACAACTATCCCACAAAGACCAGCGAGACAATATGTGGTCAAAAACGGAACAATACGAAATGCGTTTTCAGGATTTATTATTGGACGGCGAAACGCCTGTTGACGTGTTAAGCTGCACAACCACAATGGAAGTCGGTATTGACATCGGTTCGTTGGTGGCGATTGGTTTACGAAACGTGCCGCCCATGCGTGAAAATTATCAACAACGAGCAGGGCGAGCAGGCAGACGAGGTGCGGCTTTATCCACGATTACCACATTTTGCGAAGATGCCGCCCATGATAGCCGTTATTTTAACAATCCAACACCCATGTTGCGTGGCGAGCCGCGTCAGCCATGGATAGATACCGAAAGCGAGAAATTGCTGTGGCGGCATATGAATATAATAATCCTGTCCAAATTCTTGCGAGAAATAGGCACTTCTCTTGACGTATGCGGAACGATTTACTTTTTTGAAAAAATTTTTTCGGGATTTTCCGACTACTTGAAAAATTTTGACGATTATTCAGGCGTTATTTTGCCCATTTTGCCCAATAATGCCGAATTTATAACACATCATAAAAACTACCTAGGTGCAGAATTGGCTAAATTATACGAAAAATGCCAAAAACATCCCGAACTTTATGAAAAAATCAGCGATTTTGGCGGAAATCCCGACGAAAATATCGGCAAAAGCCTACTTGACGCTTTGTTCGAGGAGAGCATAATTCCCACATATTCTTTTCCCAAAAATGTGGTCAGTTTGTATGTGAACGACACGTATGGAAAGCTAAAATATAAGCCAGAACGTGGGCTAGATTTGGCGATTAGCGAATATGCACCTGGGCGGTCTGTTGTGGTGGATAAAAATGTCTTTTTGATTGGCGGACTTTATCATGGAAACAACCGTTGGGGCGACAACACGCCAGCTCGAAAATTTATGGACGATGCAAATTATGTAAAACAAATTTTCTCATGCGAAAAATGCGACTGGTTCGGTTTGGCGGACGATATGTTGGCTGGAAAATGCCCACGTTGTGCCGCCGCAACTAAGGCAGATTTAAGCATGGTGCGTCCGTGGGGATTTGCACCGTTAAATGGCGAATCCATGGACAGAACGCAGGTCGAGGAGCAGTATTCATGGGCGGAGGCACCCGAATATTCCACGGTTTCGCCGTTGCAGGATTTACAGAAAATCAAGAATTATGCTTATGCAAAATTTGCCGTCCCCAAAAATCAACGGCTAATAATGAGAAACAAAGGGCTACAAGGCGGTTTTACGATTTGCAAAGATTGCGGTGCGGCAATCCCTGGAAATAATTCAAATATGAAAACAAGGCACGGAAAGTATGTCGTGCGACCATATAAAAGCCGCTATAATCAGTCAAAATGCAAACATAGTAACATCGGCAATTTTTCGCTAGGTTTCGATTTCCTAACGGATATGCTGGTTTTAGAAATAACGCTAAACTCTCAAAAAATCTGCACAGATTCCGAACAATGGCTCGACAGAGCGGCTCGAACCTTGGCGGAGGGGATTAGATTGCAAGCGAGCCATTTGTTGGACATCGAGATAACGGAATTGAACGCAGGTTATCGGTTGCGTCGCAGCCAAAACCAACAGATTTGCGTGGATATTTACGTTTATGACAGTCTTTCGAGCGGTGCAGGTTATTCTTCTGGAATCGTGCCACGCATTGGCGAATTATTGCAGGGCGTAAAGGAATTTTTATCAGATTGCAGTTGCGAAAACGCTTGCCACGATTGCCTAAAACACTATCGGAATAGTTTTTATCACTCCGTGCTTGACCGTTTTGCAGGGCTGGAGTTGCTAAATTGGTTGAAAAATGGGGAATTGGCGAGTGAAATACCGATACTTGAACAACAGCTGATGATACGTCCGTTGGTTGGAATTTTATGGGATTATGGCGTGGAAATCGAATTTTTGGACGATAAAACAATGCTTGTCAAGGGAAATCGGCAGAAACGATTGGAGATTTATCCTGCCATGTTAAATGAGAGAGTGGAGGACGGCACGATTTTTGTTAATGATTTTGATGTGCGGTTTTCGC
Organism: Turicibacter sp.; assembly: GCA_009778175.1. Taxonomy (GTDB): domain Bacteria; phylum Bacillota; class Clostridia; order Lachnospirales; family WQUN01; genus WRKH01. Next base: position 1,180 of record WRKH01000161.1, on the reverse strand, counting down.
GTGCGGTTGCGGTGGATAGGGTTCGAGAGGTGTTTGCGATTGATTCGTAAAAATTTTTAATGGCTAAATTACAAAAAATTAAAAACTTGAAAATCCAAGCACAATAATGTATAATAATAACAAACAGTAGGGGGCGTTATGGCGACCGAAAAAAGAGACAAAGTATACTGGCACGATGCGTTTTTTGCCGCAATGCAACTAGAATTTCACGATTACATTGACGTGCTGACGTTCATAGACGAACACCAACTAAGCAAAGAGGCGTTAATAATGGACGTTTTAATCATAAAAAAGGCGGCGAATGTCCAGATTAGCACAAATATAGGCAGAATATTCCAAACGCACAACATCATCGAATACAAATCGGAGACGGATAATTTGACGAAATGGGATTATTACAAGGTTGTGGGCTATGCGAACCTGTACTCGGCATTTGGCGAAATCCCAATCGAGGAGATAACGATTACATTCGTGTCGACTCCAAAGCCTGTAAATCTGTTGAGTCATCTCGCAAATGAGCGAGGTTTTGCGGTTGAGGAGGTCGAGCCAGGGATATATCATATCAAAGGCGATATGTTTGCGGTGCAGATACTGGAAAGTAAAAAATTAGCCGACAACGTATTTTTGAAGAATTTGCGGAGTGAACTTACAAAGCACGATATGGCTAGATTGCTGTATGCGTATCAAAAATATGGCGTATTGGAGCGGACTAGTGCGTATCTTAGTAGGATATTTGCCGCAAATGCGGTAGCTTTAGAGGGGGTTAAGAGCATGACAGAAGCTAATGTTCAAGAAATTTTGTATAGGCATTTTAAGGAAAAAGGTTGGATAGATAGGGATGCTAATGAAGTGGCAAATGAAAAGGTAGAGGATAGCAAGCGTGAAACTGCTTTTGAAATGTTGCAAAGGAATTTTGACATTAAAGATATAGCGGCTATTCTTAAAATGCCCACAGAGTGGGTGCAAAACCTTGCAACAACCTCAACCGACAGCACTCTAAAAATTTAGTAGAATATTTTGTTTGTCGCAAATACGGCTACTTTAAGATGGAGTCAAAACTAAATTACAGGGGGCATTATGGCTACCGAAAAAAGAGACAAAGTATATTGGCACGATGCGTTTTTTGCGGCATTGCAACTAGAATTTCACGATTACATCGACGTGCTGACGTTCATAGACG
>WRKH01000160.1 GCA_009778175.1 Turicibacter sp. | reverse complement strand
CTTTGTTTCTTTTCCTGCTTGCTCATAGTCTTTTGGTAAGCGTTTTATTAACTCTTCTATGTTTAGATTGGTTAGCTTCATTTTTTACCTCTTTTTTTATCTTTTCTTGAGGTGGGGGTTATGTTAGTGCTTATGGGGCAGAGCCCCCACGGTCTTAAGGCTCTAGCAACTGCAAAACCACCTGGGGCATCTGATTCGCCTGAGCAAGCACCAAACTAGCCGCCTCATTCAAAAAATTCTCCTGCGTAAGCCGCATCATCTCCAACGCCATGTCCGCATCCCGTATCCGAGAATTAGCCGCCGATAAATTCTCCTCATACACCCCCATATCCAAATCCGTCCACTCCAACCGATTCTGCATTGCCCCTATCACCGTCCGAGACCTCGTTACCACCTCTGCCGCCCTGTCAACCCTTTCCAATAACAAATTCATCTCATGCTTGGTCTGCATCGACGGCTCCGACGGAAATAACCCCAGCCAATTCAACGATATTTGCGGCAATGGAATATTCACGCCCTGATTTGACATCGGCCCCGAATGTATCCACATATGCGAAAATTCCATCTCTGGCAATTCGGAATTTATCCGTTCATAAATCCCCTCAAAATGTATGTCCAAGGTAAAATTCGTCCACACGCCAGGAACCAAATGCCCACGCCGATACGTGCCATTAGGGTCAGCATCGGGCAAATCGCCACGCCGCCAATCCTCCACTATCAAGGCACTCGGATTGTTCGGATCCACTCGCACCCACGAAAAATGCTCCATTACAGGCTGCAACTGATCCACTATTTGACTAACCAACGCCGCAGGGCTAAATCCGTCCGCCATTCTCACAATGAAATTATTAACACGAATGTGGTCGCTGGGCGGATCGAGGTAGAAATATTCAGGAATATCCCCAGTCGTTTCAGCTGGGACAAAAATCACATTGACAAACTCGTCAGGGCAGGAGGCACAGTAGATACGAAAGCCCGAACCCATGAGTTCGTTCGGATTAACACCTGCAAAATTAACCGTGGTGGAAGGGCGGTCAACGAGCGTGCCGCCTGTGAATGTGTCGGATACGCTTTGGTTGTTCGAGAAAATGCCGTCGGATTGCCAGCTGCCGTTTGTGAAGTTGAAAGTGTTTGCAAGGTGCGGTTGGGGGAGGTTAGGGTTGTTGGGATTTGGTATCCCTGTACTTGCCATAAAAGTGATTGTCATCAGCCCATTTGCACCAGGTTCAATTTCCAGCGAGTTGTAAATGCTAGTAGCCATATCAGGCGGAGTGGGCGTTGGTTGAATCCGTAACGCCCCAAAACGCTCCGCTATCGCATCTTCCATTGCCAAGGCTATTTGTGCGGCGTTCATGCCTTGTGCAATGTCGATAACGGTGGAATTTTGGTTAATTTGTGGTGGTTGTGGGTCTCCTTGTACTCTAAATTCAAAAAGCTGATCCATAAAAGTAAAACCAGTGCCGCCAAGGGTTGGTATGTCGATGTTGCCGCCTTCCACGGCTAGGTTTATCGGTAGGCTAACTTCTCGTTCGAGAAAATCAGGCGGCAGACTTGCTCGAATTTCGGCGGTGCTGCCAGGTACGGCTGGAATTACAGGACTTGTGGTCGTAGGAGCTTGCTCTTGAATATTGGACGTTATGGTAGCATTGCCAACACCGACACTCACATTTAAGGGAGTATTAGCCATTCCGTTAATTTGAACGGTGTTGCCTACCGTGGTTACGCTCTGTGCAGGGCCGCCCCAAGCAGTAGTAGCGAGAGCGTGTACTCTTGCCAATACTGCACTTTGTATTTGTGCAGGGGTCATGTTTTCTGTGTTTATAAAATTTGCACCAGTTGGGGTTATTTGGACACGATTATTGTCAGGTAAATTTTGCCCATTGTGAGGCTCTGGAAAAGTGCTGCTATTGTACAAAACTATCGTGTTTCCGCCGATTGTAATAGTGCTAGGCACGTTCAAATTCTGTGGTACAGTTATCGTAAATCGGTCTGCTGTCTCGGTGGGGCGAGAGGGGTCTATCGAAGATGTTTGAACGGAAGTAACTCCGCTTGGGGCGGTAATATTTAATGTATGTGGTGTGCCAACATCAGACCATCCGCCGCCTATCTGTCCACCACCTGTCTGTGGGATATTCGGCACAGGGACTTCATGCAAACTCACTTGTCCGCCAGCCGCCCCCAACCCAGACAGGGTAACATCAAGTACAAGCCGATTAAGGCCGCCGCCTAACGGTGTCAAGTCTGGATTTGCAACACTTATATCGTTGTGTGCGTTCAAAGTCGCAATAATTGCGTCCTGCATTTCCTCTGCTGTCATGCCGTCAAAGACTGTAACAGTAGGACCAGCTGGTTGTGGTTGCTCATCATATCTAGCAAAAAATATTTGGATATTAGCCACATTGCCAGGTCTTGTGATAAGCAAATGATGCCTGCCAGCAGGTGCAGGAGTGGTTCTATTATGCACAAGATTATCAATATCCTCCGTTGTGTACACATCTCGGAGAGTGAAACGAAATTCCCCCTCGGCTGTTGTGCCGTGTTCGAAATTTCCGCCTGCAATCTGCCCAACTTCGCCTGTTATCTGCCGTAAATTATTCCCCTCAACACTTTTCACCAAAACGTCGTTTGTCCCTCTACCGTCCGCATTTTCAACAACACTCCACGGATAATCAGGCGGTTGCCTATTCGTATAGGAAACAAGCCCACCACGAAAAGTTACCTGCCGAGTTGCCTCGTTGACTTCCACTTCCGCCACGTGTGGGGACTGTGTGAGTCGTTGCAAAACATCGTCAACGGTGTCGTTCGGAAAAATTGTAATATTATTTGTAATATTATTCCCAACAGGAAAGGATATTCCGCTACCTTGGTTCAAAAAATTAAACCGCTGCCCACCAATAAGAATAGATTTCCCATGCAAAGCAGCACCGCTACCCTCTCCAAAATAGGTAATATCATTGTCAAGTGTCATGGTAACACTCGCACGTTCCGCCACGTTGGGAAAATTAAACAGCTGATGCGGAGAGTCCACGATAGGCGACCAGCCCCATTCCACAAGGTTTGGAGACTCCGTGGCGTGGGAGCGGCGCAGCTCGCCGACACGTTCATATTCTTCCTCAGGAATTTCCAAGTCTATACCAGCCATGCGAAAAAGGCGTATCGTGTTAAATTCCGTGTCATTGCCGATACGTTCGATTTCCTGATGTAATTGCCAAATTTCGTCCTCTATCCGAGTGCGATCCACGCTAGAATTTGTGTCGTTAAGGGATTGTATCGTGAGTTCTCGAATACGTATCAGGATGTCGTTGATGGTCTGCAAAGCACCGTCCGCCGTGGTCGTTACGCTGATACCGTCTCGGATGTTTCGTATGCTCTGTCCTGTGCTGCGGATTATGGCTCGCATTTTTTCAGAAATGCCCAGTCCAGCGGCATCATCGGCGGCTTTGTTTATCCGCAGTCCGCTAGAAAGCCGCTCGGAAGCGGTAGCGCGCCGTGCACCGCCCTGCAAAAGGTTGCGGTGTGCATTTAGTGCGTTTACGTTTGTTCGTATGTGATTCATATGTGTACCCTCCTATTTTGGACAACAAAAAAACACGGGCAAAGAGAGTCAAAGGCTCGCTTGCGAGTGTTAGAATTTTTGTTGAAAAATTGAAATTTTGGGTACGACAAAAAGGCGGAACTATTGCTCGGCTTGGCTCTGTCCTGTCCTGTCCTGTCCTGTCCTGTCCTGTCCTGTCCTGTCCTGTCCTGTCCTGTCCATTATACTACATCTCGGCAATTTTGTCAACCCCCTTTCGGAAAATTTATTTGTAATTTTTATTATACAGGGTGTGGGTGGGTTTGTCAAATTTTTTTGGAAAAAATTTTTGAAATTATTTTTACACAACAATTATGGATAGGATTTTTTCTCGCTCTTTTTCCTCGCCAATCTCCAACAATGTCTGAATACCAGCATTATTCTCCTCGTGCGGCTGTCTGCACGCTACACAAACAGCCGCACTGGTTCTTGTAAGGGTTTATGTGCTTGCCAAATGCTCCCTCGCTTCTTTCCATGTGAGTCCTTTTTCCATTAAGCTGTCAATTATGGATAAAGTTTCTACTCGTCCTTCCTCTCGTCCTCTTTCGCGTCCTTTCTCCACGCCCTTATCCTCGCCAATCTCCAACAACGCCTGAATACCAGCATTATTCTCCAAAATGTCCATATTCTCCTCCAAAATCTTCTTTATATGATTCTTATCGGCATTGCGTATGGTCAAAAAAACCAACAGCATCTGCAATTTTTTAGAAATCGCCGCCGTTTCGCCGATTTGCGGCGTTAGCTTTAATGCCGCCGACAAAAATTCATACATTGTTGTGCCTTGCTTGCTGCCATATAATGGCAAATATACCAATTCTAGCTCATTGACTGGCTCGCCGTTTGCCAGCTGCTCGCTGATTTTTTGTAGCGTTGCATCCCCGTCTCGTTCTTTTAGGTAGATGATTTTTGGCTTGAATGTGATGGATTGGTTTGTGTATTCCTTTACGGTTGGCTTGTTTTCCGTGATGATTATCGTTGTGAACGGTATTTTGTGCTTGCGAGATAGATATAAATTATATCCGCCAAACCGCATTAAATCGTCATTGCTTATATGCGTTTCAAATTCCTTGTGTACGCCAAAAGTACCCGACATCTTGCTAAAAACCTTTACAGCCAAGTCGCCAATCGCCTCAACCGAGGTTGTTTCAGGGCTTAAAATTTCTGATATTTGCCCCTCCAAATCCGCATCCAAAAAGTCCAGCGATCTGTTTAGGAATAGCGTAAAGCTGTCTTTGAATACGGAGTCTTTGTTGTGTGCTAGTTTGGTAAATTCGTCTAGTTTGTTAGAACTCATTTTGCTCCCCTTTGTTTGAATTGGTTTTATTGTAGCAGGATTTTGGGCGGAAGTCAATAGCCCATTGAAAAATCACAGAAATTACAGATTCAACCCACGCCGAGGTAACATTAACAAAAGACTTTGAAAATTCCAAAGCCTTTTTGTTGTTTTGCGACTTTTGGTTGGACTTCCGCCAATCGCCTTGAAAATCCAACACTTTTTGTACTTACAGAAAGGAATTTGTTTGTCAAAATTTTTGAAAAAATTTTTGTATTTTGGTATAATGGAATGACAGACAATCGAAAGGAGCAACAAAATGCAGCATAAATCAGGATTCGTATCCTTGGCAGGGCGGCCGAACGTCGGCAAATCCACGCTAATGAACCAAATAATCGGCGAAAAAATCGCCATTGTCTCCAACCGTCCGCAAACCACGCGCAATAAAATTCGTAGCATTTTTACCGAAACCGATTGCCAAATCATCTTTATCGACACGCCAGGTCTGCATGAGCCGAAAACAAAATTGGGCGATTTTATGGTAAAAAGTGCCCAAAATTCCTTTGTTGGTGTGGATATTGTCCTGTATCTTGTAGAGCCGACCGTCAAAATTCACGAATTTGATTTGCAAATGCTGGAAAAATTGGGCAAATTTACCGATGCCGACACGAAGACCATGCTTATTATCAACAAAGTCGATAAAATAAGCAAACCTGACATTTTGCTTATAATCGAGGCGTATAGTAAGTATAATTTCAGTGAAATCGTGCCGATTTCCGCTATAAAGGGCGAAAATACCGACAAAATGCTGGCGGCAATAAAAAGCCACTTGCCGCTGGGGCCGCAATATTTCCCAGACGACACGATAACCGACCAGCCAGAGCGGCAGATTGCCGCCGAGCTTATACGTGAAAAGGCTTTGTTGTATTTGCAGGAGGAAATTCCGCATGGGATTGCCGTGGAAATTGAAAAATTCAAGAAACGCAAGAAGTCGGAATTGGTGGATATTGGAGCGGTTGTTTATTGCGAGCGAGAGTCGCACAAGCCTATTGTTATCGGGAAAGCGGGCGTTATGTTGAAGAAGATTGGGCAGGCGGCACGAGCGGATATTGAGCGGTTGCTTGGTTCGCCGATTAACCTGCAGTTGTGGGTAAAAGTCCGCAAAAATTGGCGAGATAACGATCTCATTCTGCGGGGATTGGGCTATGATGCGAGGGAGCTGTGAGCGGTCGTTCAAACGCCGAAATTACAGCTATTCTAGGAAAAAATGGGCGGATAATATCACTGTCATTAACTTAGCGGCGGCGGGCGAACTCTGTTCGCTCGTCCCTATAAATCGTTAAAGTTAATGACATTGGGATAATATCCGCCCCTACGAAAAACCCCACAAATCCGCACCCCTAAACCCAGTAAAAAACGAGCAGATCAAGGGGCGCGCCCCTTGCGGGGTGTGGGGCAGAGCCCCACGGTTTTAATATCTTGACCCTAAAACTCCTTCCTAGCATAAATCCCACTAACCAAAAAATAAGACCCAATAAAAATCACAATCGGCAAAGCAATCGCCAGCACCGCCGAAAACACTGAATCCCAGCCGAAATGACCGTGTGCCCAGTTAATCGCCAAAAACAAGCCCAGCGCCGCGCCCATTGCTATCCAAAATATCAACTCGCCCTTGTCCTTG
>WRKH01000159.1 GCA_009778175.1 Turicibacter sp. | reverse complement strand
AGAGCCCCACGGTCTTAAGGAGCTGAATTATGATAAGAATTGAAAATGTGTCTAAAAGAATAGATGGGAAAGCTGTTTTGAGCAGTTTGAACTTGAATGTGGATAAAGGCTCGATTTATGGGCTTGTTGGTGTGAATGGGGCTGGCAAAACTACCATTATCAAACACCTCGCAGGGCTGTATCGGCAAGACGAAGGGCTTGTAACCATGCTCGATGAGCCTGTTTACGATAATGCCTCGTTGAAGGCGAATATGGGCTATATCCCCGATGAATTGTATTTCCCGCCAGAATATAATTTGCGAGGCTTGCGAACCTATTATTCCGCCATGTACCCTGGTTGGAACGAGGCTCGGTATCGTGAGCTGCTGGCGAAATTTGGGCTGGACGATAGGCAGCGAGTGGGCAAATTTTCCAAAGGGATGCAAAAACAAGCGGCTTTTCTGCTAGCAATTTCCACAACGCCGCAAGTCTTTTTGCTGGACGAACCGCTAGATGGGCTCGATCCCGTGGTGCGGAAATTGGTTTTTGGCGAAATTATAGCAGATGTGGCGGATCGGCAGATGACCGTGCTCGTCTCCTCGCATAATCTCAAAGAAATGGACGGAATTTGCGATAAAATCGGCATTGTCAAGGGCGGTACAATGCTGGTCGAAAAGGACTTGGACGACCTGAAATCCAATATTCACAAGGCACAATTTGCCCTAACCGAGCAGGTCGAGCCGAATTTTGACATTAAAAAAATACTGCCAGAAATACTGCATTACGAACGGCAGGGACGTGTCCACGTCGTCGTGTACAAAAGCGAAACCGAGCAAAATTTTGCCGATTTTTCGCCGATAATTTACGAAAAAATGCCGCTCTCGCTGGAAGAAATTTTCATCTACGAAATGGAGGAAAAACCATGAAAATAGTACATTTGCCGCTGTTAAAAGAGCAGCTTAAACGATTCTGGGTCGCCGCAATCCCCGCCATTATTGTCGTTTTGATAGCCGTGATTGGCATTTATGTGAACAGTCAACCCGCTGAATTTCCCGTTTTTGGGGAATATTTTAGGGCAAGAAACTTGGTGGAATTGCTGGCGGGCAGGCATATGTTGCCGACGACGCTGATGTTGCTGCCGCTCGTAACTGTTATGGCGTTTTTCCCGCATTATTTTTCTAATGTGGCTGCCACGGCGATTTATAGCTTGCCGATTACCAAAAAACAGCTATTTTGCACCAATTTAGCCGCATCATTGGTGATGTTGTTTGTGCCGTTGGTGCTAATTTGCCTGATTTTGCTTGTACCTGTGCCGTTTCGGGAAGTTTATCATGTTTCGGACAACTGGCAGCACACGCTGCATTTGCCCAGCAGACTGTTTCCCAACGGGCTGGCGGACGGTGCGACAATCAACTCAATCCCGCAAATTATCGGCTTTTTCGCCAGAACGGCGATTGGAATTTTGTTTTATTTGAGCCTATTTTTAGCGGCGGCGGCTGTTTCCGGCAACCGCATAATGGCGATTGTGCTTAGCGGCGGCTTGCCCTTTGCCCCAACAGGACTGTATTTTCTGTGGAATCTGCTGCGACAGACGTTTGTTTTCGGTGCAGATAGATTTTCTCCGGGAGCGATTATGGATGTGCTGAACGCCACAAATCCCATATTATGGGGGAATATTATCGCACAGGCTGATTTTATCTCCGTGGGGAATGTCATTTTGGATAATCCGCAAAATTTTCTGCAAAATTGGCAATATTTCCTGATATATTCGGCAATAACGGCTGTGCTTATGTGGGTCGCCTACACAAGCAGCTTGCGGCGGAAATTCGAGCACAATAGCGAGGTCGTTTTCCCGATTTTGCAGCACGTGTTGATTTTCCTGATATGTTTGGCGGGTGCATTTTTGGGCGGATTAATGTTGGGATTTTTTTTCAGAAGCCTATTGGGCTTGGCAATCGGTGCAATCGTTGGCTTTGCGTTGCCTTACATCCTCTTGAAATTGATAGACGAACGGCTCCATTCCCGAACCCGCAAAATGCGATATTTAGGCTATTACGGGGCTGTGTGTCTGGGTTGTTTGGCGTTGACTGTTCTTGCGATAACGGTGGGTTTTTCGGGTTTTGTCAACCGAGTCCCAGAAATGGCGGAAATACAGGGAATTTCAATACATTCGCCGTTCATGTCGGCGGGCGTGGTGGAAGACACCGAGACAATCGCCAGCGCTCGAGCCTTGCACGAAGAGATTCTGGCGAACCGTTCACAAATTTCCAATTTCCAGTTGGAGTCGTTTTTCGGTATTCCGCATTTTGCGACCTCTTTCGCACTAAACTACATTCTACATGACGGCAGCGTTTTAACAAGGTTTTACACAATCCCTCTCGAAACAGCTCTTTGGCAGAGTTTACGAACTGTGCAGCAGAACCCCACAATATTAAGAGCCCAATTTTGGGCATTTGACAATGTTCATTTCGTGGATTTCATCACAATTTTCATCAACCCGCCCCAAGAAACGGACTTAAATCAAATTTTCACAACAAGACCCGAACCCCGCCGCATAATAGACAGGGCAGAGGTAGAGGAATTACTGCCATTAATTCTGGCAGATTTTCTAGAAATCTCCGCCGAAAACAGACTAGTGGAGTTAGCCAACAACGACCCATTCGAGGAATTCTACCAAGACGGCTCAATAACATTCAGCCTAGATTTAACCCGAGAATACTGGGAAAATTTCAACATAGCAACCTGGGAATTCAACATGCCCCTACTAGATTTCGGACGTGCCAACAGAGTAAGAGAATGGCTAGAGCAGTCTTAAAACCGTGGGGCTCTGCCCCACACCCCGCAAGGGGACAAGCCCCCTTGACCCCCAAACTTTCGTTATTTTTTGGCTCGTGGCTTTCCGATTGCTATCGCAAATTTATAGCTGTTGGAAAAAGATGTGGAAAACACCACAAAAAATTTGCAGCGACTAACGGAAATCCACGATAACAAAAAATAGCGAACGAGCGGGTCAAGGGGCGTGCCCTGGCACCGAACCTTTCGGCTTGCGGGGTTTGGGGCAGAGCCCCAAGGTTTTAATCTTTAACCCGCGCTGTTTATGTAAGCCTCTTGCTCGGCGGTCAACTTGTCCAAACCTAACTCCATCGCCTTTACCTTCATCACAGCAATGTCGTCGTCCACTTCACGTGGTACGTTGTATAACGCTGGCTTCAATCCCCTGCCGTTTAACGCCAAATGCCTCGCACTCATCGCCTGTATGGAAAAACTCAAATCCATAATGTCCGCAGGATGCCCATTTCCAGCCACTATGTTTACCAACCTGCCGTCCGCCAATACGTTTATGACACGCCCATCCTTTAACTTGTAACCCTCAATAAATGGTCGACGTAAATCTATCGACTCGCTCATCGCTTTTAAATGCGGCTTGCTAAACTCCACATCAAAATGCCCAGCATTCGCAACCACCGCATTGTGCTTCATCACTTTGTAATGCCTGTCCACAATAACGTCCTTGCAACCTGTAACGGTAATGAAAAAATCACCCTCTTTGGCTGCCTCGTCCATGTTCATAACCTCGAAGCCTTTCATCGCCGCCTCTAACGCCCTGTGCGGATTTATCTCCGTAACAATAACCCTCGCACCCAAGCCGCGCGCACGCTCCGCAATGCCCGAACCGCACCAACCATGCCCTGCCACAACCACAACCTTGCCTGAAAGCATGATGTTTGTCGTGTACATAATAGCGTCCCAAGTCGATTGCCCTGTGCCATGCACATTGTCAAATAAATATTTGCAGTCCGCATCGTTTACGGCAATCCACGGAAAATTCAACTCGTTCGCCTTTTCACGAGCTTTCAGACGATGTATGCCTGTCGTGGTCTCCTCCGTGCCGCCGATTAGATTCTTGGCAAAATCCTTACATTCGCCGTGTAGCAAATGCACAAAATCGCCGCCGTCGTCGATTACGATATGCGGACAAAATTCCAAGGTCTTTTTCAAATGCGACCAGTATTCCTCTTCCGTTGCACCATGCCAAGCGTAGACGTTCATGCCCAACGCATCCAGCCCTGCACAAACATCGTCCTTAGTTGACAATGAATTTGAGCCAGTAATGGCAACTTCCGCTCCGCCAGACCGCAGAACCAAGCCAAGATATGCCGTTTTCGCCTCTAAATGGACGGACACAGCCACTTTCAAGCCCTTAAAAGGCTGTTCGATCTTGAATTTTTCTTCAAGCTGAGAAAGCACGGGCATAAATTCCTTTACCCATTCGATTTTCTTCAAGCCCATGGGTGCGAGTGATGAATCTCTAATTATACTCATTTTTCTACCTTTCCGACTACTTCTCGAAATCCTTATCCGTTGCGTAGCTTACGCCGTCTTCCATTGCTTCATCTTCATCGTCTTCGTCGTCCCAATCTTCGTACGCCACTGTTTGATACCGCAGGCCTAGAATATGCATTTTTTTAAGCACAAAAATGACCGTAATACTCAGGGCGACAACAGCAAAAATAATCGCCGCTATCAAACATGGTGAACAATGCTTTTTACACATAACAACCTCTCCTTTTTAAGACCGTGGGGCTCTGCCCCACACCCCGCAAGGGGCTCTGCCCCTTGACCTCGCCACTTTGAAAAGTGGACAAACTTTAAATTTTTTCCCTTGTAAAGGTTTTGTTTTGGGGTATAAAATTTTATAAAATCCGCGCGCCTGGCTTTGACATTCGACCCCAGGCGTTACCTAGGTAGTTAGCTCCAATCAAGCGACCCTACGGCACATAAAATGGTTTACTTAGCGCTGCTTCCTTCCGGACCTGACGCGATTCGCAAAGTTCTATTGCGTAGGACTTGATAATCAACACCACTTGCCGAGGTCAGACCCTAAAATCAAGGAGCCTAGGCACAGGCATCACCCTCGCTACAGCGGATTGCGAGTACAGGGAACCGCTATCTCCCCGACTAGCGCGGACATTTATATTGTAACAAATGCTTTTTGCTTTGTCAAATATTTTTTTAACACGAATTTAGAACATTTGGTCAAACCGGCTTCATCGTTGGAAACAACAACACATCTCGTATAGACGGCGAGTTCGTCAACAACATAACCAAACGCTCAATCCCCACGCCGAGCCCACCTGTGGGCGGCATTCCATACTCCAGTGCCAACAGAAAATCCTCGTCTAATTTGTTGGCTTCTTCGTCTCCCGCACTGCTCATCTCTTCCTGATGCAAAAATCGCTCCCGCTGGTCAATCGGATCGTTTAACTCCGAATAGGCGTTTGCAAATTCACGTGCCGTGATAAATAACTCAAAACGCTCCGTATAATCAGGATTCCCTGGCTTTTTCTTTGTCAAATGTGAAATTTCTATCGGATGGTCGATTATGAAAGTCGGCTGAATCAAGTTCTTTTCCACATATTTGTCGAACAACATCTCCAAAACATGGCCTTTACCATGCCATTTTTCTATTTTCAAATCATGTTCCGCCGCCAGTTTTCTTGCTCCGTCCATGTCCGCCACCACATCAAAATCCACGCCAGAATACTTTTTCACCGCCTCCACCATTGTCAAACGCTCGAATGGCTTTTCCAAATCTATCATATGCTCGCCATAGGGTATAATTGCCGTACCTACAACATTTTTCGCCGCTTGACGTATCATGGATTCCGTCAATTCCATCATACCATGATAATCCGTAAACGCTTCGTACAGCTCCAACATGGTAAATTCAGGGTTATGCCGCACACTCATGCCCTCGTTGCGGAACACTCGCCCAATCTCGTAAACACGTTCCAATCCGCCTACAATCAGTCTTTTCAGCGGCAATTCCAATGCAATCCTTAAATACATATCCAAATGCAGTGCATTATGGTGCGTAACAAACGGCCGTGCCGCTGCACCTCCCGCTATCGTCTGCAAAACAGGCGTTTCCACCTCCAAATAACCTCGTCCGTCCAAAAACGCCCTTATTTCCTTGATAATCGCCGTTCTTTTAATGAAAACGTTCCGTATTTCGGGATTGACAATCAGGTCAACATAACGCCGCCGATACCGCAATTCCTGATCGGTCAATCCATGGAATTTTTCGGGCGGCACTTGCAGGCTTTTCGACAGCAGTAGAATTTCGTCCGCTTTTATTGAAATTTCGCCTGTTTTCGTGCGAAAAACGGTACCTTTCACGCCGATAATATCGCCAATATCCAGCATTTTGAACGCCGCATAAGTGTCCTCGCCCAAATCGCCCTTGTTCACAAAGGCTTGAATAGTGCCGTCTCTATCGGAAATATGACAAAAAGAGGCTTTGCCCATGATACGGCGGCTCATCATACGCCCCGCCAGGCTCACGGTTTTGCCCTCAAATTCCGCAAAATTCCCCTTTATTTCCTCGCTATGGTGGCTAACCTCATATTTCACATGGCTAAACGGATCCTGCCCCGCCGCCTGTAAATCTCTCAATTTTTCCAGTCTGACTTGCCTTTGTTCGTTATCCATTAAAAACTCCTTTAAACCTAAAACCGTGGGGCTCTGCCCCACACCCC
>WRKH01000158.1 GCA_009778175.1 Turicibacter sp. | reverse complement strand
GGGGCTCTGCCCCTTGACCCCGCCACTTTGAAAAGTGGACAAACTTTAAATTTTGGGTTGGTTTTCCGCTGGGATTGGCTTTCCGCTTACGTAGGGGCGGATAGAATCCGCCCGTGGTGGCTTTGGGTTTGGTTTATTTTGGATTTTTTTGCGTGGGGCGGATTGGTTTTTATAGAAAAAACGGGCGGGCGAACCCACTGTCATTAACTTTAACGATTTATAGGGACGGGCGAACAGAGTTCGCCCCTACAACAACGCCACCCGTAGGGGCGAACTCCGTTCGCCCGCATTTTTTTGGAGGTGCTTTATGATAGTACATTGCGTGTTGGTTGGGCATGATTTTTTCCACGAGGTGCAGGTGGCGGCACAAGTCTTTTTTCGTGCGGAAAAATTCGTGCGATTGAAAGAAATCCCCCAACATGGTCTGGCTGTCGTGGGCATAGTTGACAATGACGAGTGTATCGGAAAATTATTTGACAATAACCAAGAATTGGCAACCCACAGCATGAAAATCGGCGAGTTGGGCGTGAAGAAAACGCTGATTCTTGCGATTTTTTACGCTTTGAAAGAATATACTGGCTTGGACGTGCCTTGGGGTGCGTTGGTTGGCGTGCGGCCGTCTAAACAAGTGCGGCTCTGGCTTGAGAGCGGCGATTCGGAGGACGAAATTTTTGATAGATTGAACACAATCTACAAAAGCCGAGAGGATAAGATAATTTTGGCAACGAGAGTGGCAAGGGCGGAACAGGCGATTATTCCCCATTTGAAAGGCGTTAGCCTATATGTTGGAGTGCCGTTCTGTCCCAGCCGCTGTGCCTACTGCTCGTTCATAACCGCTCATACCATCAGCAATGACGAGACGCACTCGGAATATTTGTCGGCATTGTCAAGGGAAATGGAGAGAATGGAGACGGCGGAGATTCAGAATATCTACATCGGCGGCGGCACTCCGACTGCCCTTTCTCCGAAAAATTTGGAACGGCTGTTAATCATGGTTGAGAAATTGCGTGGCGGCTTGACAACGGAGTACACGGTAGAGGCAGGCCGCCCAGATAGTTTATCGGAAGAGAAATTGCGGCTCTTAAAAGATTTTGGCATAACTCGCATTGCAATAAATCCGCAAACGCTTAACGACGAGACCTTGCGGCGGATAGGGAGATTGCACACCGCCGAGGATTTTTTCAGGGCATTTGCGGCGGCACGTGATGTTGGGTTTGACAATATAAATGTTGACATAATAGCGGGCTTGCCAGGCGAGATGGAGTCCGATATGGAGCGGACGTTGGAGGGGTTGAAGGGGCTTGCTCCAGAGCATATAACGGTGCATACATTGGCGATTAAGCGAGCGGCGGCGTTGACAATGGAGACCGAAGTGGCGGCGTTTAGGGTGGTGGATAATATGTTAAAACTCGCCTATTCTAGTTGTGAGGAGTGGGGGTTGTTGCCTTATTATATGTATCGGCAGAAGAATATGGTGGGGCAGTTTGAGAATGTGGGGTTTAGTCGGTTGGGGTATGAGTGTCGGTATAATGTGGCTATGATGGCGGAGGTGCAGACGGTGCTGGCGGTGGGGGCTGGTGGGGTTATGAAGGTGGTGGAGGGTAGTAGGATTGAGCGGCGGTTTAATGTTAAGGAGGTTGGGGTTTATTTGGGGCGGTATAATAAAAACCCTTGCGGCAGATATTAAAAAATTTATTTGCACTTTATGACCAAAAATTATAAAATATATGGTAGGTAACACTTTACGCAAGCAGAATTGGCAAAAGATACGGGCATAAATCCAGCAGTTATTAGTGATTGGCACAGAATTGGAGACGATCATGGTAAAAACACAAAAACCAGGTATGCAAGCCTTTTGGGACGGTTTTTTTTATCGAGTGCCAAAACGGGAAATAGAACCACCACCCGAAATCAAACCGATAACCCATAAACATAGCGATTTCTACGATGATTATCTAGCGTTTTATGAGGATTATAAAGCGTTACGTAGCGATTGGGAACGAGTGGGCGAGTGTATGCACTATGCCATGAACGAGTTTGAGAAGGAGATAGCAAATGCCGAAAAAACAATATGTGCCGACAAACAAATTTGTAATATCTTACAATAAAAAAGGTACGCATATTTTTCCTATAAACCCTAACAGTCCAAAGGCATAACGGAGGTAATTATGTATTCAGATTTATGTGATTTTTTAGAATTAGCTGCCGATAACGGGCAAAGGGTGGAGGTGCTTACAGTAGACAAAGATGTTTTTACAGGCATTTCTGCTTACCAAGACGAAGGATATGATGATGATATTGGTTGGGCGTTTGACGATGTAAAAGGGGTGTTAAACAGAAACAAAAATTCTATACAAATCTAATCAAAACATATCAAAAAGATTAGATTTGTTCCATTAACAAGCGAGAAAAAAATGTGTTGAGGAAGTGTAAAATGATAAGAGCTCATAAAATCCGCCTTAAACCAAACAATAATCAAGCAACATATTTTGCCAAGGCTTGTGGTATCGCACGATTTGCTTACAACTGGGGTTTAGCAGAATGGAAACGCAGATACGAAATGGGCGAGCAGGTCAATGAGAGGATTTTAAGAAAGTCGCTTAATTCAATAAAACGAGAGCAGTTTCCGTGGATGTACGAAGTAACCAAATGTGCTCCGCAACTGGCAATCAAAAATAACTTAAATAGTGCGTTCCGCAATTTTTACCGTGGTTTGAAACAAGGCGAACAAGTTGGTTTTCCCAAATTTCACAAGAAAGGCATAAAAGATAGTTTTTCTTTATCGAATGACCAGTTTCAACTCAAAGAAAAATCTGTACAAATCCCCAATTTAGGTTGGGTAAGGCTTGCAGAAGAGTTGCGTTTTGAGGGTAAAATCATGGGTGCGACTGTGAGCAGGACTGCCGATAAGTGGTTTATTGCCATTCAAGTTGAAATGCCCAATGAGCCAATTCCCAAACGTGAAAGTCAAGCCGTTGGAGTAGATTTGGGCGTTAAGGTTTTGGCAACGCTATCCGAGGGAACGAGTATTACAGGTTCAAAAGCAAGTCGTAAATATGAAAAGCAGTTGAGACACATAAACCAGTCATTTTCACGCAAAACTGGTGCTAAAAAAGGCGAAAAGAAGTCTAGCAATTTCGTGAAAACCAAGCGAAAACTATCAAGACTTTACGCTAAAATGGCTAATTTGCGTAACGATGGAACGCATAAACTCACAACAATGCTCGTGCAGAATTATACTTTAATCGGTATTGAGGATTTGAATGTCAAAGGCATGATGAGCAATCATAAGTTGGCACGTTCTGTCGCCGACATGAGTTTCTTCGAGTTTCGCCGTCAACTTGAATACAAGGCACTTACCGCTGGAACTCAAATAATCGTTGCCGACCGATGGTTTCCGTCAAGCAAGACCTGCTCTGCTTGCGGCATTGTTAAGACCAAAGATGAACTGACTTTATCAATGCGAACATATGAGTGTTCATGTGGTTTTGTATGTGATAGAGACGTAAATGCTGCTATAAATTTGCGAAATTACGCATTAAAACACGCTTAGTGTGTTTACGCCGTGAGTTACACGGTGTCAGCCTGTGGAGAGTTCTTGGGTTGTATCCTCTATGAAGCAGGAATTGAACAGCAGATTTGATTAAGTTTGATTAAGTTTGTGTAAGTTTCAAGTAACGGTAAATTACCAAGTCCTGCCTTTTGGCGACATCGCTCGTGTCCGCCTGGTAGGTGCGACCGAATGGGCGTGGGAGTACGACCAAGTGCAAGCCGCCTCCACCCGTGAGTTGGAACTGGCGATGTAACAAATTGCCAGTTTACAAAGACGAAAAGCGAGGCACTTGGTACGTATCCTGTTATTACAAAGATTGGGAGGGCAACCGCAAGCTAAAGAAAAAGCGTGGTTTCGAGCGAAAGACTACAATAGCGAAAAATCATATATTGCCGTTTTTTGGCAAACTGGCATTGGACGAAATAACGCCCATCCACGTGCGGAAGTGGTAGGCGCAGATATTGGAAAAGCGTTACACAAAACCCCCTCGCCTAGGGCGAGGGGTAAAATTTTGTTAGATTAGCCTCCGAAAACTTCAGCTACTGGAGCTACAAGACCCCAATTTAGTGATTGCATAGCTACTGAAGCATTACCGTCTCTTGATTCAAGATCGACACCCGTAACTCTGTTGTTGACGTAAAACGTCTGTATACTCCAAAATGTAGGTGCAGCAACAGCGTTGTTATACATATACCATTGCCATCTTGAATATGCATCTGCCATGAAATCGCTATCCCATGCTTGTGGTGAGATTATGTCATCCAAGATACCTTGAAATTCTGGGGTGTAGTGTCTTGCCATATTAAACGGCACTCTTCTTCCCCATAATCCAGTAGGAGAAGGATTTGCACCCATACTCCAGTTGGATAGATGGATATGCACATCTGGTGTCCAGTTATCGCTATTTAGAAGATTGTCAACGAAAACCGTCCATTCAATCAAATCGTCTTGGAATAAACGAACGTCCAATCCGATTTCACGCCAGTTTTGCAAGAAAGTAGGAACAGCTTGTTGATTAAATGTGTTATCGTTAAATGCTGCGTTAAAGTACATCGGATTACCATCCAAGTCCAAACGGAAACCATCGGGCCCTCTTTCGGTATAACCAGCTTCATCTAATATTTGATTTGCAAGAGCCATATCGAAAAAGAATCCAGGTACATCAGCTTGGATAAACTCGCGAGCGTTAAACGGAGTCATTACAGTACCAGCTGGAACAGAAAGACCATTTTGGATTGTTGCGGCTTTTAATGCGAAATCAATAGAATGTGCCAAAGCCCGACGTATCGGTAACTCCATTATTGGATGCCATTCTTCTCTAGGCATAATGAGGGGACCTTCATCGTCCGATTCTACCGTTCCAACTCTGAAGTAAATGAACCCTAACCCATTTCCGATGGTAGAAGCAATACGATAGTTATCTGCATTAAAGAGTAAATGTTCCTCAAAGAAAGTGGCTGGCAAAGGATTGATAGTGTAATCGTATAAGCCTTCTCTCAGTGCTGCCATAGCAAGTGCATTAGGTACTATTTCCCATAGCAGATAGTCGATGTTTGGAGCACCCAATGGGAAGTCATCGTTGGCTCTGAATAAAACAGACTCGCCAGGTACAATCGTATCGATTATCCAAGGACCCATTCCAATCGCCTCATGTCTTATGCGAGCATGTCCCGAAAGGTCAGCTACACCAACCTCGGCTATAGCGGGTTCAATCCAATGTCGAGGGGACGGGGCTAACCATATCCCGCCGCCGTACATAGCACTAGGCGGCAACGGCTGTGTATAGTTAATGGTTAGGGTTCGGTTATTGTTCGACAATACCAACCCAGAGATATAATCTCTTGTTCCATCTCTAAATTCCTCTATTCCCTCGATCAGTGGTGCAAAACTACCAGGTATATATCTTACGCCTGTGTAGTCTGGATGTGCAATAACCTCGTAAGAGAATACAAGATCATCTAAGGTAAAAGGTGTGCCGTCATGCCAAGCAAAATCATAATCCCGCATAGTAAGTGTGATGGAATACAAATCTGCTGCAAATTCAATCGTAGCGATACCTGTTTGACCAAAGGTAAAGTCAGCATTTAAACTAACCAAAGGCCACATTGTTAAGTCGGTAATCTGTGCATCGAAAGCCTCATGTTGCTGTGTGTACTCAAATATTCCAGGGAATGTACTATCACTAGCAATTAGAGCTCTCAATATGTTACCTTCATCGCCGCGCTGCAAAATGGTACCAGGATTATTGATGTAATTTGGGAACATTGTCATCAATTCATCTAAAACATCTAAGGCAGGATGTTGGGTAAGAACAACCCCATTTCCTGCGGCACCATCGCCATCATCTGCATCTCCTGTGCCAGCTGTGGTGTCTTGTGTTGTTGCTGCACCACCATTGGCATCTCCTCCAGTTGTAGTAGCGGGCTCATCTGCTGCACCGCCGCCACATGCGGCTACGAGAACTATCACTAGTAACATAGCCATTAAAACTAAAATTTTGTTTCTCTTCATTTTTTTCCTCCTTTGATACTATTAACATTGTATTTTTTGTAGCCAGCAGGGAAATCGTCCGCAAACCGTGCAAACTATCGCACAAACCGACATCCCCCAAAGGCTATCTCTTAGTATTATGCTATTATAAAACAAAGAAAAATGCTTGTCAAGTCTTTTTTGAAAAAAATTACAATTTTTTTACAAAAAATTTTTTCGATACCCCGCAAAGCCAGTTATATAGCCAATCGAGTCTTTGGGTATATGTCAAAAAAATTTTTAGTTGACACATATCTTCTGCCTCATGTGGAATGTGGGGTTGAATTTTTGTAGGGGTGGATATTATCCGCCCGTGATTAATGTCATTAACTTTAACGATTTATAGGGACGGACGGGCGAACAGAGTTCGCCCCTACACCACCGCCCGTAGGGGCGAACTCTGTTCGCCCGCA
>WRKH01000157.1 GCA_009778175.1 Turicibacter sp. | reverse complement strand
ATTTTGCCGAATTTAAGGAAGATAAGGAGATGTTGAAAGTGATGAGTCGTGAGGAGTATATTCGGTTAGAGGCTGAGGCTATGTTGTTTGAGAGTGAAGCTAAGGGCGAGGCTAGAGGCGAGGCAAGGGGCGAGGCTAGAGGCGAGGCTAGAGGCTTGGCAGCTGGAGAAGCAATAGGCGAAATCAAGGGTAAAATCCAAATTTTGCTTACCAAACTAAACCTATCCGCCGCTCAAATAGCTGAAGAACTGGGCTTGCCCATTGTGAAAGTCGAGAGTATTATAGACGATTTGGGGCTTGCACAGTAACTTTGGTGATGGAGGAGTGGAAAAGGTCAGCCCCCCGCAATTTTTAAGATTTTCGTTTCAACCATTTGCCAAAAAAACAAAACCATGGTATCATAAAAATAGAACGGGGGGAATTTTCATGCTAACCATAAACTACGGCAAGGACATCCAAAAAACCACATACGAAACCCTAACCGCATCCGACATAACAACCTACCTGCAACCGCAAATGACCGTCGCAATCAAACCGAACATGGTGCTAGTCTCGCCGCCATCAGACGGGGCGACTACCCATTCGGAAGTGGCGGCTGGAATTATCGAATTTCTGCGGGATTTCGGCGTACGGGACATTAAAATAATGGAAAGTAGTGCGGTCGGGAACGACACCAAAAAGGCATACAAAATATGCGGGTTCGACCAAATCGGTGCTCGCTACAACGTCCCGCTTATCGACCTCAAAAATGCACCCGCCAAAACCTACCACTTTGCCGCAAAGCAGCCCGCTTACGAGCTCGATATAAAAATCGCAAACGCACCCTTTGAAGTCGATTTTCTCATAAACGTCCCTGTCTTAAAGGCTCATTGCCAGACACGGCTCACTTGCTGCATGAAAAATCTAAAAGGCTGTATTCCCGAGGCGGAAATGCGGCGTTACCACACGCTTGGCTTGCATCAGCCGATTGCCGCCCTCGCCACCACTTTGCCCGTGCATTACAATGTTGTTGACAGTATCTGCGGCGACCTGTCCTTTGAAGAAGGCGGCACTCCCGTAGAAACCAACCGCATAATCGCAGGTCGGGATATGTTGACGGTGGACTCGTTCTGTGCGGAGCTTATCGGCTACCGCCCCGAGGACATCGGATATTTGAAACTTGCTCGGGACAACGGTTTGGGTAAATTCTTTTCGCCCGAAAATACAAAAGTGGTCGAGTTAAACGCCGACAAAAAGCCGTCCGCTAGCCAAAAAAGCGTCCGATTATCCGAACGCTACAGCAGGTATATAACGGAAAATGCGGCGTGTTCGGTGTGTTATTCTGCCCTTGTTTACGGCTTGCACAGGCTCGGGGGTGCCCCTCGCTCAAAAATCTGCATCGGACAGGGATTTCGGGGCAAGGCGGAGAACGCCGTCGGAATCGGCGATTGCACCCGCAATTTCGATAAATTCGTGGCGGGCTGCCCTCCCAAAGCCGTTGATATTACGGAATTTTTAAGGAAAGTTTAATATGGAAATTTTTATGAGCGATTACATTGCCAAAATGGCCAATATGCCACGCCACGGACGGCTTGTTTCGGGCTTTTCTGCGGGCTTGACGGGCAGCGGGCGGGATTTGTATTTTCGCAATGAATTGTTCCTATATCAAGAAAATTTGAAGCTCATGTACATGGGTTCGATACAGTGCGGGTTGCAGCTTTTTGATTTTGAGGCTGGAAAAAGCTATTCCGACCAGCAGAAAGAGGAGAGTATGGCTGTTTTGCCCGATGTAATGATTTTTAACCGCAACCGCCACGAACGCCTAAAAAGTCGGATTTTCGGCTCGCCAGATTTGGTGGTTGAAATCTGGTCGGAGGCAAACGACGACAACCATCGAGATTTTAAGAAATTGCTGTATTCTAGCTCAAAAAACACGGAACATTGGTATCTCACGCAAGACTCCGATGTGGTGGAATGTTGGCGGGCGACCGAGCAGTTGCCAAGCCAAAATTTGGCGGACATTCTCCGCACAGCAAGCGGCTTGGAGTTCGATTTGCGGAATTTGGCGGGATATTTGGAAGAGGAGTAAGTATGAAAAAGGCAATAAAATTTTTGTTGATTTTGCTGATGTTTGCGGCGATTGTGCTGTCATTGGTAATAATGTTCCCAAAAAAATGTGCACGGGTTTGGATAACCGTAACGGGCAAGCCCAAAAATGTGGCGATTCGGCTGTATTTGTACGGGCTGTTTGGGCTATTTTTGGCTACTGGCGGGCTGTCGATGTTTGTGTTGTTTCCGTTATACAAACAGGCGTTCGCACCTCGGGCGAAATTGTCGGAATTGCCAGTATTTAAGCTGTGGGCGCATATTTACAAGGTCATTTGGCGGTCTGTAACGGACGGTGCCTATCGTAAAATGTACCCTAGCGAGATTACCGACCCGCCAAAACTCAACACAGACCGCTCATTGGTGGAAATTAAGCCGACTTGGGCGGGCGAGGACGGGAATTGCGATGCGTGTGAAAACACTTGTTGCGGACGGTTGAAATGCCCGCTTTTTGGGGAAAATGGGCGGTGTTTGGGTTACGATTCCATTTTTTTCAACTACTTCTACTGCGGGCGTTATCCCGAAAATCAGGCACAAATCGACTATTACGACTGCCCAAAATGGCAGCTTAAAGAGTGATGTATTACAATGCGGGCAAATTGGAGCGTGAAAACGTGCCAGCGGGCGAATTTATGCGGTTTATGTACGAAAACCCCGTTGGGCGTGCGACTTTGCCGTTCCTGATAAAACGCAAGTTTTTGAGCCGAATTTACGGGGCTTATTGTCGGACGGGCTTTTCTGTGCGGAATGTGCCGAAATTTATCCGTGAACACAATATCGACATGGCTGGCTGCAAAGCGGAATTTTCGAGTTATGCGGACTTTTTCTCCCGTGAAAAGGTGTTTGCGTTTCCGCAAGAAAGGGACGTGCTTTTTGCCCCTTGTGAAGGATTGGCTTGCGTGTACGAAAATATCAAAACGGATAGCCTGATAGCCGCCAAGGACAGCCATTTTTCGCTGGCGGAATTGTTCCAAGACGAACGGCTGGCGGCGGAATATGCGGACGGCACGATGCTAAAAATCCGTCTCACGCCTGCAAATTACCATCGGATGCACTTTTTCGACGATGGGAAAATTGTTTCGGAAAAATTCGTGGATGGGCATTTGTACTCGGTAAATCCGATTGCCGTAAGCCGCATCATTCGGCTATATTGCCAGAATAAGCGGGCGATATTCGAGATGGAGACGGAGCAGTTTGGGCGGGTGGCTGTGGTCGAGGTTGGTGCGACCTTTGTTGGTTCGATAGTGCATTTGTTTGAGGTAGGCAAGGCATTTTCACGAGGCGAGACGGCGAGTTATTTTTTACCTGGCGGGTCGTTGGTGTTGATATTTTTCCAAAAGGGGATTTTTTCCCCAAAGGACGAGATTTTGGCACATACGCAAGAGGGTTACGAGACGAAAATCAGTGTGGGCGAAGAGATAGGTGTTAAGATATGAAAAAGATTTTTCCTGTGTTACAATTTTTGAACGTGCCGAATGGGATAACGACTCTGGGGCTAATTTTCGGCATTATTGCCTGTTATTTCTTGATACATGGGAATTTGCAGGGCGCGCTTATATGTATGTCGTTTTCGTTGCTCATGGACTTATTCGACGGGTTTTTTGCGTACAAATTGCACCAGCAGACGGAATTTGGTCAGTACGTGGATTCGCTCGTGGATTTCTTTATCTGCTGTATTATCCCGATTTGGGTCATTTATATTTTTGTGGGCAGCCATCCGTTTTTGATAGTAATGCTGGCATTTTACTGTATTTGCGGGTTATGGCGGTTGGCATATTATAATCTGATGGATTCGAAAGGTTATTTTGTGGGTTTGCCCGTGCCTGGGGCGTTGTTGTTGGTTACAATGGCGTTGTGGCTGGTGGTGCGGTATAATGCTCCTAATGCGGTGCTTTATGCGGTGCTATTGCTTGCGGGTTTTCTTATGATTTCGGCAGTGCCGCTGAAGAAGTATGGGTTTTGGCAAAAGGCGATGTGGTTGGTTGGGTGTTTGTTTTTGATTTTGATAATTGTGTCGTGAAACCGTGGGATTTTGTCCCACACCTCTAAACATAAAAAGACCACCACATTTTCGTGGTAGTCTTTTTGTTTGAATATGCAAATACAGCTTATAATTGGCTGCGGGGATTTTTCGGCGTTTTCTCATTACCACCCACTGGGAAACGCCAAATCATCCACAAAATAAATATCTCGGAAAGAGCCGCTATGCCCACCAACCCACGATTCGCTCCTGCCGTCCACCAAAATCACGAACATTTCAATATTCGGCACGCTCGCCAATGTGTGCAACAATGAGAGATACATCTCCATTTCGCCTGTCGTTCCGCTGCTCATTCGCCGTGGCTCGAGGGTATGCAAATTCACATACAAAACTCGCCCATTTTGCGTAAACCAAGCGTCTATAATCCGCCTGTTTAGGTGCTTTTCGGCGTACTGTGCCAATCTCTCGGAAAAACTTTCTCCGTCCAAATATTCCGTAGTGTAACGCATTTCTTCGCCCACATCGCCCCAAAAAAGACTGTAAAACCGCACAGGAACGCTCTCCAAAGCGTGTTCGTGCGACCGCCGCCAAAGTCCGAAATTTTGCCAAGTTTGCAAATATGGCCGCCAAGTTCCTGCATAGCCAAAAGGAGTGTACGTTTCAAGTTGCAAACCCCTGTCCCCCCAATAGCTGAAAATTGCCTCGATTGTGGCTGGTCTGGTAAAAGCGGCAACGCCAGTTTCCCACTCGCCAGAAACCCAAATCCGCCAATCCGGCAACACGACAAAATCCTCCATTGGCGAAATTATCACATCTTCGCCGACAATTTCTCGTAAAATTGCGGCGGCGTTTTCGTATGCAGATTGTCGCATATGAAAATAAACGTCCTCTTCGTGGGGCGTTTCTTCGGCTAAAATGCTGGTTTTACGCACTTCTGCTAACTCCGCCTGCAAAATCTCAACTTCCAACGACATCTGCACATTTTCCTCCGAAAGCCGAGAAATGACCTCGGTTGCGGCGGCGAGTTCTTCACGCAAAACCGCCATATTTAGCCCAGAGTTGACTGCAAAAATCACGCCGCCCACAGCCGCCACCGCAAAAATTACAGCCGCCATTTTTAATATTTTCCTAGATTTCATACTTATCTCTCCTCTATTTGTCCTGTTTCGTCATTCACAAAAAGCACCACATTAACCCAACCTCTCGCCACATCGTGAACGCCAATTCTATGAAAAATTCCGCCACGCCCAAGGGCATTTTCTTGCCGCCCCAAATACGAAATCGCCACTTCCTCGTCCATATAGAAAAATGTTGGAATTTCATAGCCTAAAATGTTGCGATAATTCTCCAAAATTTCCTCGGAAAACGGCAACGGCAAACGCTCCAAATGCGGAAATCGCTCGCTTTGCACCAACTCTAACGTATAGCTGGCGGTTAGCCGCAAATCTCCGCCTAATGGGTCGTTAAAAACCATGCGGCTCGCAACATCGTAAGGCACTAAACGGTATAAATCGGGTCTTTGCGGGCGAAATTCTTCTATTATAAAGTAATCCTCAAAATTGGGCAAGCCGTCCGCTATGTCAAAGATTAGTCCAGGTTGCAACGGCGTTTCCAATAAAAGCAAATCGTCAAATTCTTCGCATTGGCGGCAAATGGTGCGAATTTCTGAGAAATTTTCCGCAATATTGTAGATTGTGCGTTCGCCTGTTTCGCTGTGGTCGTGAATGTGGAAAAACTCCGCATGGTGCATTATTAGGCGGTTGTTGACTATTCTGTACGTGAAATTTGATCCGCCGCTGCTGTCAAAACTTCCGCCAAATCGCCGCAAGATAAACTCGTCATTTTCTATGATAATCCCCAAAAATGAATCGCCACGAACTCCGCCGTCCCAACGTCCGCCAGTTATGCCCACCGATTGCCATTCTGCCGAAAACTGCCCACTTTGAGGGGCTGTTTCTCGTAAAATGTGCAATGTGCAGTCTTCGGCGGTTTCGTCAGGTTGGCGAGCCACTACTACCGCAATAATCCGTCTTTCCGAGATTTCTCCTGTGTAAATACGGAAATTGTTCATGCGTTGAAATCCCTCTGCATAATCGCCGTGATGGCGTTGTAGAATGTTGAAATTTTCCACCATTGGCAATAAATCCGTGTCTTCTGTCAACGATAAAATCTCGTGTAACAGGAGCAAATCCGCCATATTTTCTAAGATTTGCGGAATGTTTTCGGCGGTGGCGGACGGCGTGGCGGTTGGAAATACTGGGTTGTTGGCTAGTTCTAAATACATCAAACTTATAAGATTTTTGAGTGGCGAAATATCGCTTATTTGATTGTTGCTCAAATATAAAAATCTTAAATATCCCAATTCCG
>WRKH01000156.1 GCA_009778175.1 Turicibacter sp. | reverse complement strand
ATCCAAAAATATGGAAAACTATAAAAACGAGCGGGTCTGGGGGCGCGCCCCCAGCGGGGTGTGGGGCAGAGCCCCACGGTTTTAATCTTTTAGAAGAAGGTTTTTGCATGAGGAAAATTGTTTTTTTGATTGGTGCTTTGGTCTTTTTGATGGGAGCTGCACCTAGTGTTAGTTCTGGGGCTGCGGTGGTTGTGGATTATGATACGGGCGAGGTCTTGTTTTCTCATAATGGGAATGTGATGCTGAATCCCGCTAGTATCACGAAAACTATGGTTATGCTGATAGTTTTTGAGGAAATCGAAGCGGGGAATTTGACGTTGGAGACGCAAATCCCAATAAGCGAAGGCGTTAGAGCGTTTTCTCGGACACGACCGCAAGGCTCTTCGCTTGTGCCTTTGGAAGCGGAATCCTATAGTGTCGATGACTTGATGAAGCTTATGATGCTCCCCTCTTCAAATGCAGCTTGTGTGGCTATTGCTGAATATTTGGCTGGCTCAGAGGCGGCTTTTGTGGTGCGTATGAACGAAACAGCAGCAGCAATGGGAATGTCGGCAGTTTTCGAAAATAGCCACGGCGGGTTTCCGAATAGCATGACAGCCTACTCCGCCGTCATTTTGACCAGTACCCTAATTAGCAGATTCCCACAAATTTTGGACTATACTTCGCTAAATACTGCCGTTGTTGATGGGATTGAATATGCACAGACAAACTTGCTTATCCGAATGAATTTCCCAGGCGTGGACGGCTTTAAAACAGGCTCTGGACCAGGCGGATATTCTCTTTCTTCAACGGCTATACGAGGCGGACGGCGGGTAATTGCCGTGGTTTTGGCAGCTCCCACGCCAGCGGCACGTTTGAACGAATCTCGGCGTTTAATCAACTTCGGATTCGCCGCAATGGGGCTGTGGCAGGGCGAAATCGACTACCATATCGTAACACCCGATTCCGTGGATATAAACTCGGACTTTGAAATTAACGCACATCTGCTCACACCTGATTTTAATTTTACATTTAACGGAGAATGGCGGATAAATGGCGAAACGGTAGCAACCATAAACCAGACGAACCCCGAGATTTTATCTCTGAATTATTTCATACCGCTAGAAATGGAAGTTGGCGGGGCTTTGGAAGTTCGGCTGGTGTCGCAAGGGCGGGAATGGGTCGCTTTTATCCCCATTGGCAGAGTAGCGATTTTTCGAGATATGGCAGGGCATTTTGCTGAGGATATGCTTGATTACTTGTATGAATTGGGTGTGGTCGAACCCGATGAAAATAGCCTGTTTAATCCCAATAATCCTGGAACTTTGGAGGAATTGAGTCGAGCTTTTGGACGACTTGTGATGCTGGAACAAAACGAAGTCATAGAAAATTATTTTGCCTGGGCTATTGCAAACGATATAATCTATGGCGAATTACAGAATCTGCCGCCCGCACAGGAGCTAAATCGAGGTTTGCTCGCCTTGTTAATCACTAATTTTGCGAATTATCACAACTTGAGGCTGCCAAGCGGGCAGGATTCCATGGGTGTTTTTGCGGACGAAGCCTACTTTGGCTGGAACACGATGCCCATACTTTCCCTGCATCAAGCGGGAATCATGGGCGGTTTTGACGACGACACTTTCCGCCCGACAGAAGCGGTAAACAGAGCCGTTTTGTATGCGGTTGTTTACAATTTGATAAATTTCGAGCCTTCCGAGGAAGATGAGGAAGAAGAAGCTGTATTTGTGCCAATAGCACCCGTGCTAGACGATATAATTACAGAGCCAGCAGGGCCTTCGGTAAATTGGGTTTACCTAATAATTGTTGGTGTGGCTTTGTTTATAATCGTGAACTTGGGGCTTTTCGCAAAATTATTTACTGCAAATGCAAGGGATGAAGCACCAAAAGCTCGAGATTATTTTTTCGATAACACCAAATTTTTCCTGATTATGCTCGTTATTTTCGGGCATGGCATGGAAATTGTGATGAATCGGTATGTTATGGTGGGTTATCAGCTGATATACATTTTTCACATACCAGCTTTTGCCTTGCTTTCGGGCTATTTTTTCAAAAAACAGCGTTCCGAAAATAGACATAAGGCGGTATTAAAGCTGATGGGTCAGTATGTAATTTTCCAAGTTTTGTACATATTGGTGGCGATTCATATGTGGGGCGAGGGGATTCGTATAGGATTTACACAGCCGTACTGGTTGCTGTGGTTTGTTTTTGCACTGATAGCATGGCGGATAATCACGCCCTATGTGGTAAAAATGCCTTATGCCATTGTGCTTTCGGCAGTTGTGGCAATTTTGGCAGGTTTTGATAATGAGGTGGGATACTTTATGAGTTTATCTCGGATTTTTGTATTTTATCCGTTTTTCTTGGCGGGCGTTTATTTGGAGAAATCATACATAGACAGCTTAAAATCGTTCCCGCTCGTGAGGATTTTGGCGGTTTCGCTCTTTATTGTCTCGGCTGTAGGTCTGTATTTTTTCGGCTCGCAGATACATATCGGATTTTTCTTTAACGCTATTTCCTATGAACAGATGGGGTTATCTAGGTTATTGGGTGCGGGTATCAGAGCTTTTATGATGCTTTGGAGCGTTGTATTGTGCGGGGCGTTCTTTGCCCTTATACCAAACACAAGACAGATATATACTTCGCTGGGCGAGCGGACGAATCAGGGCTATTTATTGCATGGGCTTTTCATACGGACGTTGGGGGCTGCGGGGATTTGGATATTTGTGAGCGGTGTGTTAAATTATGCGATTTATTTTCTCGGAGTAATTGTGCTTAGTTTGCTGCTTTTGATTAAGCTACCCGATTTTTCTAACCTCTTCGTCAGAGATAAATATGAAGGGATTTATGCCAAGCGGGACTAGTGATTCGAAAATTTCACGGCTACCCAGACAATTAATAATTTGGCGATAACATTAGCGTAGGGGCGGATATTATCCGCCCGCCCCCGCAAGCCACAACGGGCGGATATTATCCGCCCCTACGAAACATCGAAAATTTGAAAATTTAGGCACTTGAAAAAACAGGGGTTAAAGCCCCTGTTTTTAGCATTTTAAATCGTAGCTATCTGTAAAGCGACATATAACCCTTCGGCCGCCCCGTCAGAAAACCTTCACTAACCGCATAAATATCGTCCACAACCATCTGAAAGTCAACCTCGCGCCTTTCAACTTTCGCACGCTCCTGCAACCGTGAACGGTTGAAATCCTTCAAGTCTGGCGTAAACGGCAGATTGCCATAATCCAAAAACCGCACAGCCCCCATATTATCCCTTGCGGGCAACGCCTTTCCAGCATTGAATTTACACGGTGCAAACGGCACATCGATTATCCCCGACTCAAATGCACGTACTGCTCCCACAGCCCAGTCGCCCTTGCCCAAATCAAAGGTCGCTTTCAGCATCGAGTTCATCTCCGCCTCGATTACTTTCGCCTCGGCATTTACTTCGACCGTATTTATCAGTCGAATGTCCCGCAGCATATTGACCATCTGTTTTGTAGTCCGCAAACCCGCCACATTAGCCTCTTTCGTAGGAATTCCCATCGCCTCGTGCGGAGTTTTTACGATAACTTTCGTAGCGCCCGCCAACGCCGCCGTCGATGCACCCCAGGAAATCAAGCCGAATGCCTTATATTCATCGGGCGGAAAGCCGCCCATCCATTGGTGAAATACCGTGCTGACTGCCACATCGTCATAGCCATATTCTTTCAAATAAAGCTCCGTCAGATTCCGCAAAGCCTGTATCGCCGCCACGTCCTGCACCACGTTTCCGCACTGACCATAGCCCACCGTCAGATGTTTGCAACCCTGTTCCGCCGCAAGCAACGACTCGATAACAGCCACAGAATTGGAGATACTAGGCGGCACAAGCGTACCAGTCAGCGGCCCGAACGGCTCTCTATTTATCCTAACGCCCGCCTCTTCGTAAATCCCAATTAACCTGTCCACATACTGCCAATCGTAAATCGTTTTTTCCAAGGAAATGCCCTTACAATAAGGCACATTATAGGAAATTCCGCCGCCCTCATAGGACGTAAAGCCGCCTGCGATAGAAATCTCGGTCAGCAGCCGAGCATCGGGCGTACCATGCCTTACTTGCACAGGGTTCTGCACCGCCGAGGTAACTTTCCGACAGACTTCCACGCCAAAATTTACTGCTGGAAAGCCATTCAGCATAGAGGTCGAGTTCTTGCGAGATTCCTCAATGCCAATCTCCGCCTCTTTATACAAGTTATGCCGAGTATAGCTATCAATCGTAGTAGGCAAAAGATCCGCTTGCCCTTCCTGTTCCAAGAATTGCAACAGGGCAATATGCAGCTCTGGCAGTGCAACGCCCGCTCTAGGCTGTGTCAGCGTAACTCTTTTAGCGTCCGCCTCGTCCAATTTCTTATAGAACCTTTTATGTTCAGGAATAGATTTCTGGTACTCCACTGCCTCTTCAAAATCCACGTCCTGCCCCGTTTTCCACTGAGGTATAACCTCTTTCTGTATCGCATAGAACAAATCATCGCTCATTTTCTCATTCTTCAATTCCATCTTCTCTATCCTCTCAAAAGATTAAGACCGTGGGGCTCTGCCCCACACCCCGCAAGGGGCGCGCCCCTTGACCCGCTCGTTTGTTTTTTGGTGGCTCTTGGGGGATTCTAATCGTTTCAAATTTTTTGCCGTTTGGCATTTTTGTCTTGCCATGCTGTTTCGTAGGGGCGGATATTATCCGCCCGCAATCGCAGACCTCGCCATACGCCGCAATCGCAAATCTCGCCACACGCTACAATCGCAGACCTAACCACACCCACAATCATCAAACCCACTAAACCCACGGGCGGATAATATCCGCCCCTACGGAGATTGCTCAATTATGCCGCTAGGCAAAACCCAAGCCGCCCCTAAACAAAGCAAAAAACAAATTTAAAGTTTGTCCACTTTTCAAAGTGGCGGGACAGACGGTCTGCTCCCAGGTGTGGGGGTTGGCATCCACAGTTTTAAATCTTTGTAAAATTGGTTTGCATTATTTTGGTTGCAGTCTTGGGGTGCCTCTTTGATAGTAAGCCCATGGCGGCGAAAATGTTTTGGGTGTCCAGCAAATATTCGGGGTTGGTGGGTTTTAGAATATTTGCAGACAGAGGGGTGTAGGCGGCGTTGGCTAGGGCATTTTTGGGATTAGTGTTGTTTATTACAGAACCGCCCGTGCCGATTATGTACTTTACGGCTGTTAAATCTTTGCCCGTTTGTAGTAAAACTTCGCCCACGGGCGTGTAGGTCGTTTCTGTGAAGCCGCAATGTCGATTGGCTGAAATTCCGATTGCAAAACCCGCTAAAATGTCGTCCAAATGCTTTTCAGGCGTGTTTGGGGCGGATAAAATGTCTGGGTTTTCCCGACAGTATTTTATCCGTGCCTGAATGTCGGGCGTGGCAATGCCCGTGCTTGCCGCAATGTTGTCAAGCCCCGCCTCCTCTGCTAGAGATAGGATGGAGTAACGCATCCCAATATCGCCCTCAACCGTGCGTTTTGCATGGGGTTCGTGCATCCCGCTTAAATAGGTGTTTGCCCGTTTCGGCGTACCGTCCGCCATGGAATATACATCAGTTGTGGCCCCGCCCACATCGTAGACCATGAGCTCGCCCATCTCTTTGCCCAATAATTCAGCCGCCTCAAAGACTGCCAGGGGCGTTGGGATTATTTCGTCGTCTAGAAGCTCCTGTGCCTTGTCGAGACCTTTTGCCGAGATGATATTTTCAATAAAAAGGTCTCGGATTGCCATCTTTGCGGGCATGATGTTTAGCTTATCGAATTTGGGCATGACATTTTCGCATAAGAGGGCTCTTTTTTTGGCAGTCAGGAAGATTTGCCGAATTTGTTCGCCAACGGTTTTGTTGCCCGCAATTATAACAGAAAAACCCCGTTCGATTACCGCTAACATTTGGGCATTGTGGAGGATAACGTCCTTATTGCCGCCGTCAATGCCGCCTGATAATAGGATAATATCGGGGTTTTCGTTAAAAATTTCTTCCTGGTCGGAGCTTGTGAGTTCGTAGGCATACGTCTTGACCACCTTAGCACCCGCCGAGGTGGCGGCAAGCCGTGCGGCTTTTGCCGTCAGGTCGGGCACCAAGCCGACGGAAATCATTTTCAGGCCGCCTGCGGCACTACTACACGCTAATTTAGTGTTAAAATTGTCCGTGCCGCACAATTTGGCAAGCTCAACAAGGCCTTTATTCAGACCTTCTCTAACATCCGTTTCGATTGTCGTGAACGCTTTCGCAACAGCCACAACCGCTGCCGCCTCCACATCAATCGCCGTCAATTTCGTATACGTACTACCAAAGTCAACAGCCAAACAAAGATTCATACTACCCTCCTAAGACCGTGGGGCTTTTTTGTCATACCCCACCCCCCGCCACTTTGAAAAGTGGACAAACTTTAAATTTTAAA
>WRKH01000155.1 GCA_009778175.1 Turicibacter sp. | reverse complement strand
AGTGGGGGCAGAGCCCCCACGGTCTTAGTTTTGAAGGATAGGTGGTAGGAATGAAGTATTTGGCGGGTTATGCGGTTGCTTTGTGCTTGTTGGTTTTGATAGTTGCGCAGTCGGTGTTTATACCGTCGTTTCATATGGAGTGGTATTTTAGGTGGCATTATGAGCAGCATGATGTGGCACGGAATATAGGGATTAGTGAGGCGGAACTGATGTATGTTACGGATGAACTGCTCAACTATATGAGAGGACGGCGCGAGAATTTGATTGTGTACGTTACTATCGATGAGGAAGTACGCTCGTTTTTTAGCGACCGTGATATTCGTCATATGGCGGACGTGCGGGAATTGTACGCTGTTGGCTTTCTAATCCGCAATATTGTTTTTTGGGTGCTTATTTTGATTATGCTTGGGGTCGCTTTCTTTAAGGTAAGTGCGTTGGAAGTGATACCTCGCTGTTGTTTGGAGGTTTTGATAGTCTTTTTGGTGCTGTTGGTGGCTCTTGCGGGGGTCATTGCGTGGGACTGGAATCGTGCGTTTGTTATCTTTCACGAAATGTTTTTCGATAACGATTATTGGATACTGACTTCGGGCG
This sequence comes from Turicibacter sp., assembly GCA_009778175.1. Classification (GTDB taxonomy): domain Bacteria; phylum Bacillota; class Clostridia; order Lachnospirales; family WQUN01; genus WRKH01. The sequence goes on along the minus strand of WRKH01000155.1, from coordinate 5,828 downwards.
TAGATCCGCTGATTGACATGGTTGGACACCCGTTTTTCCTGTATATTGCCATTATTGTCGGCGGGCTGATTTTTGGCTTTTCTGGTGTGGTTATTGCCGCTAGTGCTGTGTATATGTATGTTACACGCCCCTCTGGGCGGGTGCATACGGTCATCAGGTTTCGGCAGCAAAGTTAGCGGAGTTAGCGAACGGAAATTTGGCATCCAAGAGATGTGAACGGATGTTAAAAAAGGTTTCGGCAGCAGAGTTAGCGGGCGGAGGTTAGCGGGGTTGGAGGTGTAAATGGCTGTTTTGTGGACGATTCTGTGGGTCGTTTTATGGATTTTCATCGTGATATTTGCCCTTATTGGCGTTATTGTGAGCATTGTTATGTTTGCACCGATTTTTTATAGGACACATGGCAGGACGAGCGGCGAGCAGAAAGAGATTTTTGTAAAACTGTCTTGGTTTTGCTTTGGTCTGATTTTCGAGAAACGGGGCGAGGATGCGAAATGTATCATAAAAATCGGACCTTATAAACGTGCTGTCCAATCGCAGGAATTTGGCGTACGGACAAAACGGGATGAGAAACGAGAAAAAGCCGCAAAAAGCCCGACTAGTAGTGTTTTCGAGACCGTGCAAAACCTTGAAATAGGGGAGATAATCTCCGCTATTATGGAACTCGCAAAGCGGACGACTCGAAAAATCGCCCCCAAGACGTGGTATTTGCGGGGCGTGGTGGGTTTGAGCGACCCATTTTTGACCTCACAAGCCATGGCATTGTACGAAATGTTGGCGGGTGCAACGGGTTTGCGGGAAAAGGTCGATATTGCGGGCGATTACGAAAACCTTGATGTCGAGCGTTTCGATTTGGAATGGCAAGCGAAAGGGCGTTTTATCATGTTTTCCCTGACAATCGACTTGATTTGGTTTTTAACCCGAAAACCAATAATAGCAGCCATTCGCACGCTACTACCAAGCAAGGAAAAAGACAACACAAAAGGTAAAAAACAAGGCAAAAACGGAGCAAAAAAACCAACCCCTGCAACAGCAGAAAGCTAAACACCCAATCGCTAAAAAATCATAACAATCCACCAAAACAAACGAGCGGGTCAAGGGGCGTGCCTTGCGGCAAGACGGTCTTGTGCCAGGTGTGGGGCGGAGTCCCACGGTTTTGAAATATCGAAGGGAGAAAGAAAATGGATAAAGTAAATGAGAATTTGCAGGAGTTGTTTTCGAAGATGGAGAATTTTATATCTACGAAAACGGTTGTGGGCGATGCGTTGCACTTTGGAGATACGATAATAGTGCCGCTGGTGGAAGTTACGTTTGGAGCTGGAAGTGGGCTTTCGGACGGGAATAGTGAGAAAGGGAAAGTCTCTGGCGGCGGCGGATTGGGAGCAAGGCTTAGCCCCGTGGCTGTGATTGTTGTGGTAAACGGCACGGCACAGCTGATTGACGTGAAAAATAAGGACAGCGTAAACAAAATAATCGATTTGATCCCTGGGTTGTTCTCCAAATTCAACTTGGACGGGCTGTTCAAAAAAGTTAAAAAAGAGGGCGAAAAACCAATCGAGGAAATTTTGGAAGAAGCGGTTGGAAAGGCGGAGAAGCTGGAGGAATCAACAACCTAACTATCTCCAAGCAAAAAATTTAAAGTTTGCCCACTTTTCAAAATGGCGGGGTCAAGGGGCTTGACCCCTTGCGTTTGGGTTTTGATATGATGAATGTGGTATTGTTGGAGCCTGAAATAGCGGCAAATACGGGGAATATAGGTAGAAGTTGTGTGGCGGCGGGAGCGGCGTTGCATTTGATACGCCCGCTGGGGTTCGTGGTTACGGATAAGAACATAAAGCGGGCGGGAATGGATTATTGGTATGAGTTAGATTTGCATTATTACGATAATTTCGAGGATTTTTTGGCGAAAAACGGTGATGCAAGGCTTTTTTTGACATCCTCAAAAGTTGAGCGGAGCTATGCGAGCGTGAAATATGATGAGGGTGCATTTATCATATTTGGTAAGGAGAGTGCAGGGATTCCGAGGGAGATTTTGGCAAGGTATCCCGATAGATGTGTACGGATTCCCATGATGCCAGATGTGCGTTGCTTGAATTTGAGTAGCTCAGTCTCGATTGTGTTGTACGAGGCGTTGCGACAACAAGAATTTAGAGGGCTGGTGTGAGAATTTGAAAGAATTGAGAAATAGAAAAAAGCCCTAGCGACCGCCATTGTCCAATGCGTTAAACACCGAAACTCCAATGTAGTCGTCATAGGGCAAGATTTATTATTATAGCAATTAAAGCAGGTATGGTTACACTCCCCACAATAAACCATCTCAAATGCCTGTATTCCCTAACTCGTGCCTGTTCCGCCTCTGTATATCGTTTTTCCGCCGCTATTTTATCCTGTGTATGCCGCTCCAAATCTTCCTGCCTACGCTTTTCTATGCTTGCGATGTATTCTTTTAAGTCTGTTGCGTATTCTTTGTAGCGTTGCTCCGAGGCGAGTTTGTCGTCCTTGTAACGCTGCTCAGAGGCGAGTTTATCCTCCTTATAGCGTTGCTCTGAGGCGAGTTTGTCGTCCTTGTAGCGTTGCTCCGAAGCGAGTTTATCCTCCTTGTAGCGTTGACGGTCTTCTCTGTAGCGTTGCTCTATCGCTAACATATCCTCCTTATAGCGTTGACGGTCTTCTCTATAACGATTTTCCAAGTTATCAATATATTCCCGAAAGCTGACTGCGTTGTCGCTTGCACTCACTCTGTACGTTCGCATTTTTGTACCCCCTAAAAATCAGGATTTGTAGTTACTAGCTTAACATTTTTATACGGTTTTGTCATGCGTCATAGGGCAAGATTTATTATTATAGCAATTAAAGCAGGTATGGTTACACTTCCCACAATAAACCACCTCAAATGCCTGTATTCCCTGACTCGTGCCTGTTCCGCCTCTGTGTATCGTTTTTCCGCCGCTATTTTATCCTGTGTATGCCGCTCCAAATCTTCCTGCCTACGCCTTTCGATGCTTGCGATGTATTCTTTTAAGTCTGTTGCGTATTCTTTGTAGCGTTGCTCCGAGGCGAGTTTGTCGTCCTTGTAACGCTGCTCCGAGGCGAGTTTGTCCTCTTTATAGCGTTGCTCTATCGCTAACATATCCTCCTTGTAGCGTTGACGATCTTCTCTATAGCGTTGCTCTGTCGCTAACATATCCTCCTTATGGCGTTGACGGTCTTCTCTATAGCGATTTTCCAAGTTATCAATATATTCCCGAAAGCTGACTGCGTTATCGCTTGCACTCACTCTGTACGTTCGCATTTTTGCACCCCCCCAAAAAAATTAGAACTTGTAATCGATTTAATAATCCTAGCTTAACATTTTTATATGGTTTTGTCAAGTGTTTTCTACTTCCTCCACCGCAACAAAACATCTTCTAGCACATCGATGAAAACAAAGATGATAAAACCCGTAAAGCTAAGCACCACAATCCCCGCGAACATTAGTACGTAGTTTATACGCTGCCACATATCTAGAATAAAAAAGCCCATTCCAAAACTTGTTCCGTAGGTTTCAGTGAAAAACAATATTGCAATCGCCGTGCCGAGTGAGATTCGCATGGCACTCAATACACCAGAGGCAGCCCAGGGCAAGGTTACGGTAAAAAACATTTGCACCCTTGTTGCACCCAAGCAAATCAGCGTATTATAGGTCTCTTTCGGTATGTCTTTTACGCTGTCTCGCACCACGATTATTATCGGATATGCGACAATTAGCGTTATCATAATAATTTTTGACGTGTCGCCCAATCCGAAAACCAACATAATTACGGGCAATAATGCAACACGCGGAATAGGGTATGTAAAATACAAAAACGGCGTAAGCACCTTGGCAGCATGAACATTTGCCGCCAATATCCCCACGACAAGCCCAATCGTCATGGAGAAGAAAAGCCCCATAAACGCCCGATACATACTATGCATGAAATGCGTTCCTATATTGTGATTGAGCAATGTCGGCAAGGATTGTATCACAAGCATGGGGTTAGGCATTACAGCCCTATCTATCACGATATACGCCAAATACCATATTGCTCCAACTATCACAAGTCCGATGCCAAAGCTCCTCAATTTTTCAACCAATATAGCCATCAAGTACCTCCCCATTCCTTCTGGATAATCTCTCGAATGGCAGAGCAGGTTTTGAAAAATTCCGCATCGGCACGAGACTTCAAAAAGGCAGGATTAGCAATTTCTGCTACAATCTTGCCTGGCGAATGTGAGAAAATAAAGATTTTCGTCCCTAAAAAAACCGCTTCCTCTATGCTATGCGTTACAAAGAGTGTGCAAGGCTTGTTCTGTTGCCAAATATCCAAAAAGAACTCCTGCGTTTCCTCTCGGGTAATGGCATCTAGTGCGGAGAAAGGCTCGTCCATGAGCAACAGATTCAAATCCATGATGAAAGTTTTTGCAATAGCCACACGTTGTTTCTGCCCTCCGCTTAGCTGATTGGGATACCGCTTGCTTAGCTGTGATATTCCCAATTTTTCCATGGCGAAGTCGATTTTTTGTTTATAATCCGCCACTTTCAAACGCTTTATCTTCAAAGGCAACACGATATTTCCCAAAACTGTTTTCCATGGCAACAGCCCGTAATCCTGTGCAATCAAACCAATCGACATCGCTCGATGATCGATTGCTCCGCCTTTCAAGCTAACTACGCCCGTATATTGGCGAATATTGCCCGCTAATATGTTCAGCATAGTGGATTTGCCGCAGCCGCTAGGACCTATAAACGAGCAAATTTCGCCATTTCCAGCACTAAAGCTGATATTTTCTAACACCTCTTGCGTGTCGTACCGCATACTGACTTTCTCTAGTGAAAGCATATTATTGGCCAAAAACATCTACAATGACATCTTCCGCCGTCAAGTCGATGGTAAGGAGACCGATGCTCCGTGCAAAGTCCAAAACATCTGCGGCGTGTCTTGCATCTGGCACACGCATATGTACAAATTCTGGTAAAATCAGCGTATCTCTTGATTCTTCGGGGAATCCTACTATATCGATTAGTGCATCGATGAAATCTTCTCTAGGGGAGTTGTTCATAAAATCGACAGCGGCATTTACTCCGTTGAAAAACGCTTGTAATTCCGCATTTTTCTCCTCTACCACCTCACGCCTAAAAGCGTAGATGAATGGGTTTATGTCTAAAGTACGAGTTGTCGCTATCGTGTTCAAGCCCGACTCCCTTGCGATGGTGGCGAAAGGCTCTGGCAGCGTTGCCGCCTGTGCTTGTCCGTTTAATAGCATTTCAAGCCGTGTAGGGAGAGAGGGAACTTCCTCTATATTTACTTCGTCGTGCGAAAGGTTCGCCGCCTGTAATGATCTGTCCATGATGTATTCCATGGCGGTGCTCCGAGAGATGAGGATAGTAGCCCCTGGCAAATCGTCAAATGTCTCGACTCCATCCGCTCCGATTAGAGATGCAAGCCCAAGCGATGATGCGGCGGCCACCATTTCAATGCCCGCCTCGTTATAGATGCTAAGTGCCACAAAATCGAAGACCAAGCCATCTATATTGTCGTTCGCCTGAAATGCAATATCCCTATCTCGAGCTGCTGAAAAGGTATACATATTGACCGTTAGCCCAAAATCCTCAAAATATCCCCTCTCCTGTGCCATAAAGATAGGCAAGGCATCCAAAGAGGTCATCAGTGCCATTGTCAACGTCATTTCGCCCTCTGTCGCACTTGCTCCACCTACGCCGCCACCCGCATTTCCACAAGCCACAAAAACCAACAAGGTAGCCAACAAAAACATTTTTTTCATCTTTTCTCCTCCTTAAAACCGTGGGGCTC
>WRKH01000154.1 GCA_009778175.1 Turicibacter sp. | reverse complement strand
GCTCGTCCGTTAAATCGCTTGGGTAGTTGGTTGCTTCAAATTCTATTTTTTTCATGTTTTTATTATATCATATTTTTTTGTTGGATACAACTTCTAAATATGTGCAAGCATTTTCCGAAAGTCATCCAGGGGCTATCGGTCGGGATATTACAGAATGGGCAACAACAAATCCAGTCGGAACACTACAAACCCCTCCTAAATATTCCCATGTGAAACAATGGTCATACAATGTAAAAGAACGCCCATATTCGCACCACTACACCACGCAATTATTTGCCCAACATTTTAGAGAATTTGTGGAAGAAAACGAATTACTCCGCACTCCGCAAAAGGGCGACAGAATCGCTTGGGACGGCTTGCAATGGGATATTTTGGACATACAAGACGAAACCGCCCGCCTGCCGAGCGGGCAGGTACAACTCGGTTCTATAAATGAAGATGGGCAGTCCGAATATTCAGCAAACGACAGCGAAATTGGACGTTTTGCACATGACGACAAAAATTATCTGTTCGCACAAATGCGACAGGATAAGCAAAACGCCCATTTGTTTTACAACGAATTGCCTCCCTCGCAAACCGTGAAAATGGAACAAAATCAGCAAACCGCCGAAAACAGGCAATCCGAACAAGTAGGACTTTTTTCCACAGACGAACCCACTCCACAGGACGAATACGAAACCGCCCAAGCCGCCTACAACGCCGATTTCGAGCAAGAAGAAATCGAACCCACCGCCGAAGACCTAGCCAATATCTCGGAAGACGGCTACAATATAGAAGATTACGACCTAGAAGATGACTACCACACTTTCGACATAAACGAATTTAGCCCCGCATTTTACCAAAATCTGCAAGCAACTTTCGCAGAAAATGGCTACCGTAGCGACCTCGAATATATCCACAAAACCGTTACAGATTACATGACCAATCACGCCAAAAATAAAGGCGACAGGCTACAAGAAATCTATTCAGCGGGCTATGTCATGCGAATCCTCAACAAAAGCATAGGGCTTGAAACTACCCCACAAGCCGAAAATCCACCAAAATCCGCCATCGTCCCACTATACAAAAGCGACTTCCTAACCGCCAAGAAAAACGGCGAAAAAAAGCTATTTTCCGCAAGCCAAAACGCCAACGAAGAATGTTTCGCTGCCATTAAAAGCATAAAATATTATGACGAAAATCTAAGCGTTGATGAGCAAATGGACGAAGTAGTGGCAAAATTCGGTTTAGAGCGTGTTTCAGCCCTCATAGTTGCAGATGTGCGGAACGACACAATCAGCGGTAGGTCAATCGAGACAAAGCACAAAGAATGGGCAAATTCTCTAATCGACAATTTCGGACATTTTAGCCTTTGGTGGCGTTCAAATACGGTTACTAGCGAAAACGGCGGGCAATATTTTGAATTAACAAAAAACGAGTTAGCCGCCAAATATCCCTTTATAAGCAATGGTTACGCTGGACTTTCATATCCTTTGGTAAATTATATCCAAAATGCCATGGCACAGGCGGAATTGCAACAACAAGCCGAACAAGCCGCCCCCACAGAAACCCCGCCGCCACCAAATTTCCGCATAACCAACAACGAAATCCACGATGACGGACTAATTTTCGGAGCAAAAACAAAATTCCGAGATAATGTCAACGCCATAGAAACGCTACTCCTCATAGAATCCGAAAACCGCCACGCAACCGCCGAAGAACAAACAATCTTATCAAAATATGTCGGTTGGGGCGGCATACAAAAGGCTTTTGATGGTCGTGATTATAACTGGCAAGACGAATTTGCGGAACTAAAAAGTTTGCTTTCAGAAGAGGATTACAAAGCCGCTCGCAACACCGTTTCAGATTCTTTTTACACCTCACCAATCATTATAAACGCCATATATCAAGGCTTGGAGCATATCGGCATCTTGTCCGACCCAAATAACGGCGACAAATTACAAATCCTCGAGCCGTCCATGGGTGTGGGCAACTTCTTTGGACTTATGCCCGAAGAAATCGCTCAAAATGCCGACTTGCACGGCGTGGAACTCGACCCAATCTCCGCTCGAATAGCCAAAAAACTATATCCGCAATCTCAAATCATAAACAGCGGCTACGAAAAAACTTTCGCAGAAAATAATTTTGACATCGTGGTCGGCAACCTACCTTTCGGAGATTTTGCCATTGACGATACCGCAAATCCCGAAATTTCACGGTTGCGGCTTAAAGGCGACAAGCACCTTTTAGCGAAAACTATCGCACAACTCCGCCCAGGTGGCGTTTCGGCTGTGGTTGTGCCAACCTCGATAATGAATGGCTTTGCAAATATACCACAAAATAGCATCAATGAACTTACTCCATTACATAGATATTTGATGGAAAACACGCAACTTTTAGGGGCTATGCGACTGCCGAACAACGCTTTTAACACCGCTGGCACGTCCGCAACTTCCGACATCTTATTCATACAAAAACGCCCAGAACCGCTTGAAAATTTGGCTGAATTAGAGCCAATCCGAGAAGAGATATTGTCGTGGAATCCTAACATGAATTTTTCGGAAGATTCGCCCATGTTGCTTGGCGACCTGCAATACAATTACAGATACGGCGAAACCATCTGCGTTCCCAAAGAGGGGCACAATTTGGCGGACGATTTAACAAACGCAATACAGCACTTAAAGCCAATCGACAACTCGCCAATCACAACAATAGAGCGAAATATCGGCACTTTCGCCAAGGCAGAGGGCGATTTAATTTCCCTAGCACCTACGAAAATTCAGCCGATAGACAACGCTGCAATCAAGCCAAATAACTACTTTTTCGTGGAAAACGAACAATTATTTTTCCATAAAAACACCGAAGAGCCAGTCCTGCCAGTTGACAAAGATTTTTACGAAACCGAGTTCGAGGTCAAGCAAATCTCCAAACACCCTCAAAATATCTACAATTTTGTACTCCCTCTCATAAATATCCGAGATGCCGCAAAAGCCTTGATTACAGCCCAAGCCGACCCAACCGCCACAGACGAGCAAATCGCCAACTTACGAGAAAATCTCAACACACTCTATGACGATTTCCGAAAAAAGGACAAATCCACTTCCAAAACAGGCAAAATCGGCTTGCACAGTGCCAAAGTCGCAAAATATTTTGGCGAGGATTCCAGTTATCCGCTCCTACTTAGTTTGGAACAAACTTACCGAGAAGCCAACGCCGAAACTGGGCTAAACGAGTACAAAGTAGGCAAATCCGACATTTTCAGCGAACGCACAACTTTTCCGCATATCACGCCCACTCACGCCGAAAGCCCTGACGAGGCGGCTATCCTGTCTATGCAGGAATTTGGCTATCTCAACGTAGAATATATGCAATCTCTGCTCGAAACGTCGGAAACCGAGATTTTTGACAACGATTTAATGGCGACTGGTTATGTTTACAAAAATGTGGTCGTTGAAAATAACGCCGTAAGCTATCAATATCAGCTAAAATCGGACTTTTTAAGCGGCAATATCGTAAATAAAATCGAGACCCACACGGCAACCATCGCCGAGTTGGAAAAAATGAAAATTGATTTTAACGCCAATCCCAGTAAAATCGCCGAACTTGACGAGATAATCGCCACAGCAAAGTTGAATCTGTCCGCATTAGAAAACGTGTTGCCAGAGCCGATAATCGCCGAAGACATCGACTTTTCTTTCGGCGCAACGTGGATTCCCGAAAAATATGTCAATGATTTTATTGCGGAACAGACGAACGCCGCATTTTCCAGATATGACCACTTCGTAAAATTCAACAAAAGCCTAAATGCGTGGGTTGACGGCGATAGGAAATTTTCGGCAGCCAGTTCAAAATATTCTACCGAGAAAATTTCCGACAAAAAGCTGTTCCTAAAAACCCTAAATATGCAGGCTATCACGATAAAAGAGCCAGGCAAAGACGAAAAAATCCTGCTCGAAGAAACCGAGTATATCCGCCAAATACAGGAACAATTACATCACGATTTCAGAGAATGGTTGTACTCCGACCCCACACGCAAGGCTGACATTCAAAATCTCTACAACCGTCAATATAACAATATCGTAAACAAGGAATTTAACGGCGATAACCTCAAATTGCACGGTGCAAACGCCGAGATTAAACTCGAAAAGCACCAAAGAGACGTTGTAATTCGGATATTGCAGGGCGGAAACACGCTCGTTGCCCATGCCGTGGGGGCTGGCAAGACTTACAGCTTGTCGGCGGCGGTCAAAGAGGGCAAGCGAATGGGCAAATTTCATAAGCCAGTCATTTTAACGCCAAAGCCTGTAACTACGCAGTTTGCCGAGCATTTTATGAAACTTTATCCGACCGCAAATATTTTGGTCGCAACGCCGAAAGATTTGACAGACAAACATCGTGATAAATTTCTGAACAAAATAGCCACGAATAATTACGATGCCGTGATTATGTCGCATGAACAATTTGAAAAAATTCCACTTAAAAAAGAGACGATTAGGGCATCTTTGCAGGAAAAATTGGACGATTTGGAGAACGCTTTGAGCGGCATGGACGAGAGCAATTCCAACGAAAAATCCACCGTTAAGGCGGTTGTCAAGCAAATGGAAGATATAAAAAACAAGATTAGGCATTTGGAAGAAATAGCCGAGGAGCAGGGCAAGAACTCCAAAACGCTGTATTTTGAGGATTTGGGCATTGATTTTGTCGGCGTGGACGAGGCTCACAAATACAAAAATTTGAGTTTTAACACGAAACTCGAAAATGTTGCTGGGCTTGGTTCGGCGAGTAATGCGGCTATTTTGACGGACGGCGGCAAGCTGTCTCGCAACCAAGATATGTACGAGAAAATCCGTTATATCAACAAGAAAACCAACTATAACGGCGTAGTTTTTGCGACTGGAACGCCTGTTACAAACAGCATTGCAGAGGTTTATATTTTGCAGAAATATCTTAACGAAAAAGCCCTGCACGAGCAAGGAATTTACAGCTTTGACGATTGGTGCGGCTTGTACGCACGTCCCACGACCAATTTTGAGATAACTCCCGAATCTCCGAAAAGATTGAAAGAGAAATCTCGGTTTCGGGAATTTACTAATTTGCCCGAGTTGGCGTTAGCGTTTTCTCAGATTGCCGATATAAAAATGGCGGAAGATTTGAATTTGCCCGCTCCCGAATATGACCGAGAATTTATCATTGCCAAGCAGGACAAGCCCACAAAAGCCTATATGTTGGACATAGTCAAACGTGCCGAGAAAATGCAGGGCAGTTACGACCCAAAAGAGGATAATATGCTAAAATTGGTCGGCGATGCGAGTGCGGTTGCCTTGGATATGCGGTTGCGAGTGGCGAACGCACCCGATAATTCCATGGGAAAGGCGAATTTACTTGTAGAACAGGCGGTCAATATTTGGGCGGAAACACAAGCCAACAAATCCGTGCAAATCATTTTCTGCGATACTGGCACTCCAAAGGACAGTTTTAACGTATACTCGGACATCAGAGAAAAGCTGATTGCCCAAGGCGTTCCTGCGGCGGAAATAGCCTTTATTCACGAACACGACAGCGAATCCAAGCGAGCGAAATTATTCGAGGAAGTCAACAACGGCAATATCCGATTTTTGCTAGGTTCAACGGAGAAACTCGGAACTGGCGTAAATGTGCAGAATAAATTGTACGCCCTGCACCATGTGGACGTTCCGTGGCGACCCTCGGATATGGAGCAACGTGAGGGACGGATTTTGCGGTGGGGCAACGAAAACCCTCGTGTTAAGCTGTTCCAATACATCATGGAGGGCAGTTTTGACGCATATCGTTATCAACTTTTAGAGAACAAATCCCACATGATTAACCAAGTGATTACCAATAAAATCGTGGAGAGAAAAGTTTCCGAGATTGAAAGCGACACCATGACAGCCGCCCACGCAAAGGCACTTGCGAGCAATAACAAGTTATTGTTGGATTACGAGAATCTCAAAAAAGAGTTACAAACTCAGAAAATTTTGCAGAGCCAGTTCGAGAAAGACCAAGATTACGGCAAAAGGCAACTGCAAATTTTGCCGAATATCAACAAGGCTTTGCAAGACGATATTCAAGCCATTGATGCTGACATCGAGAATTTGAAAAAATTTCCTCTGACTTCCGAGAATCCCGATAAGGAAATTCCCGATTTTGTCATCGGCGACCAAGTTTACAACAATAAAAAAGAGGCTAATGAGGCTGTAAAACAGGCTATTACTGACTTGCGTGGTTTGACGGTCAACAAAAAAATCGGCTCGTATCGTGGAATGGAGATGTTGTTGCGGTGCGATGATACGCTGATTCCTGCGACTTAGAGCCTGTATTCAACTAAATTTTCTTCAAAAGAGTATGCAAATTAGAGATAATAGACATATTTTCGGAAGAATTAACGGTAAGTTCATAATCC
>WRKH01000153.1 GCA_009778175.1 Turicibacter sp. | reverse complement strand
CCCCCAGCCCCCCGCCACTTTGAAAAGTGGACAAACTTTAAATTTAATTTTTTTAGGCGGACGATTGTTTGCGATTTTAAAATGAGGTGTATTTTATGCGTTATGTAGGAACTAAGGCTACTGGGATACGGTTGCCTATTATCAATAGTGGGGATGATTTGCCCGCTATAATTACCGATTATATTGTAAAATCGGGTGTCGTGCTGAATGAGAGCGATGTTGTTGGTATAACCGAGGCGATAGTCGCCAAATCACAGGGGAATTATGCAACGGTTACACAGCTTGCCACAGATATAAGACAAAAATATCCGAACGGGCAAGTCGGCATAGTTTTTCCGATTTTGTCCCGTAATCGGTTTTTGAATATATTAAAAGGCGTGGCAAGCGGAGCGGACGAGGTTTGTGTTCTGCTCTCCTATCCGTCCGATGAGGTCGGTAATCCGATTATGGACGTAAACAGGCTAGACGAAATAAACGACCGCTTGACAACGGAGGAAAAACCTGTATCTTCGGCAAAATTCAGGGAAATTGCAGGGGAATTTCTGCACCCGTTCACAAATACGGATTATATCGAATTATACGAAAGCGTGAAAACGGCGAGCGGTGCAAATGTCAAGGTCTTTTTCTCAAATGACCCTCGGGATATTCTAAAAATTACGCCGCACGCTTTGGTTGCGGATATTCACAGTCGCTTCTTGACACAGGGACGATTAAAAAAGGCGGGTGCAAAAACGACGTTTACGCTGTCGGATATTTTGGCAGAATCAGTGGACGGTAGCGGATTTAATCCAGATTATGGAATTTTGGGGTCAAACATTGCGACCGAGGATCGCCTAAAATTATTTCCAAAAAATTGCAACGCCTTTGTGGAGGCTGTGCAAGAAAAAATCCGTCAGAAATTGGGTGTTGCCCCGCACGTGATGATTTATGGAGACGGGGGTTTCAAAGATCCTGTATGTGGAATATGGGAGTTGGCAGATCCCGTGGTGTCCCCTGGGTTCACGTCTGGGCTTGCTGGACAGCCGCATGAAATCAAGATAAAAATGATAGCGGACACTCATTTATCGGGAATGTCGAGTGCTGAGCAACAGCGGGGCATAAAGGAGATTATTCGTCAAAAATCGCCCGAACAGATAGGCTTCAACCAAGAGGGGACAACTCCACGCCGTTACACAGATTTACTGGGCAGCCTATGCGACCTAATGGGCGGCAGCGGCGACAAGGGAACACCCATAATACTAGTACAAGGCTACTTCGACAACTACGCTGACGACTAAAACCGTGGGGCTCTGGTGCTACTCGCAACGCCTAAACGGTGTCCACTGGACACCAGGCGCCCCCACACCCCGCAAGGGGCGCGCCCCTTGACCCCCTTCGTTCGTTCTACTTGGGTCTCGATTTTGCCCCAATCGCTCCAAATTTGTAGCGATTTACGGAAATCAGAGAGCCATAAAAAAACAAAAGTGCAGTCCAGGGCGCGCCCTGGTGGGGGTGTGGGGGCAAAGCCCCCACGGTTTTTAAAGTAGGTTTGTTATGTGTTGCCATAGTGCTTGCCATATGGTCTCGGGGCGAGTTGGTTCGGGAATGTCTCCCTGTATTACGTAACTTTGGCGTGGTACGTTTATGCGTACCACCCTTGAAACATCGGGAGAACTCATGTTTAAGCGTGTGGTCGCTATATGTGCTATCTCTTCCAAAGAGAAATGAGGGATTATTTCGGCACGTAACGCTGTGTTCAAATCCCTTTGTGCAATTATCTGATTGTTGACAAGGTTTATTTGCCTACGCATATCTGTGTTGTAGGCAAATATGACCGCTGTTCCCACACCCCCCGCAAAGATTAGCATTATGGTAAAAATCATGTAAAATGATATTTTATGCCTAACGACCCTCGGTCTCGGGGGTCTTTTTCGCTTGCGTCTTTTTACTGTCTGCATTTCTAATCCTCCAATCTAACCGCTTTGCTATGCGTAATTTCGCACTGTGCGAACGTGAATTGGCTTTAAGCTCCGCCTCTGTTGGATAAATCGGTTTTTTTGTTACTATCGATAGAGTAGCCTCTTTGCCGCAAACGCAGTAGGGGAGGCTTTTGGGGCATTTGCAAGGGGCTGACAATTCCCTAAACGTATGCTTAACAATGCGGTCTTCCAGCGAATGGAAGCTAATAATACATATGTGCCCCTCGGGATTTAAAAGTTCCGTCATATCGCTGATGGTGCGGGAAAGCCCCGTCAATTCATCATTTACTACAATACGTATAGCTTGAAATGTACGCATCGCAGGGTTTACGCCGAACACAGTAGGTACGGCGGCTTTTATGGCATCCACTAATTCCAAAGTCGTGTTAATCGGGCGATTTTTACATATATTGGCGGCTATACGCTTTGCATAACGCTCCTCGCCAAATTTCTTTATAATACTCGCCAATTCGCCCACAGGGTAGTTATTTATGATGTGCTGTGCTGTAACGGGCGTTTGTCTGTCCATTCGCATATCTAGCGGTGCATCAAATCTATACGAAAATCCCCGCTCCGCCTCGTCCAGTTGATGCGAAGATACGCCCAAATCCAACAAAAATCCATCTGCTTTAGACAATGACAGGTCTTGCATAATCTGCTTAATATTCTCATATCTGCCATGCACAGCCCTAAATGTCGAAAACTTGTCGAGTTTTTTACGTGCGGCGGATATTGCAGATAAATCCCTATCTATCCCTACCAAAATCCCGTTTTCATCTAATTTTTCGGCTATCTGCTCGGCGTGTCCGCCTCCGCCCAAAGTAGCATCCACATAGACACCGCTTGGCTTAATTTCAAGCCCCTGTACACTTTCCTCCAGCAAAACAGCCGTATGAACAAAATTTGACATTTTTCGCCCTCACTCCTATTACACAGTATACAGCAAAAAAATAACGCTGTCAAAAAAGATATTTTTTCGTTCGGAGCGGTGCAATGCAAGGGCGGAAAAAATTTTTAGATAAAATAAGATAAAATTTGACATATATTGACAAATGGGGTATAATGATTTTTATGATAGAGAGGAGGCAAGACGATGCGAGCAGCCGCAAGCGTTTACAAAAGCCGTAAAAACCCGAAATATATGGAATATACAAGTCGCAAACCGATAGATCAGACCCTGTTTTTGGTCGTGCTTATACTTGTGTTTTTTGGCATAATGATGGTATTTTCAGCAAGCTATATCCAAACGGGGCGTTCGGCAACATTTGGGTTTAATCCATTCTTTTTTTTACAACGCCACAGCATTATGGCGACACTTGGAGCTATAGGGATGATAATTATGATGAATTTTAACTACAGATATTTGGAGAAATTGGCTACCCCTTTGTATCTGGCTTCGCTTGGGCTTCTGTTGTTTACGGCTGTGTACGGGGCTTTAACCAATGGTTCACGCAGATGGATACAGCTTTTCGATGTACAATTTCAGCCATCGGAAATTGCGAAGGTTGCACTTATATTGATGCTTGCTCGCTTGCTTTCCAAAAATAGAAGGATTTTAGATAGATGGCCAGGATTTTTGTTTACTGTATCGTTGGTCGGCATTATGTCGATTTTTGTAGCCGTGGGAAATTTGAGTACCGCAATAATCATTGCAGTAATCGGATTTGGTATGATTTTCATGGCTAGCCCGCACACTGCACGATTTGTCGTTTTTGCTGTCGTATCTGTAGCGGGTATGTTGAGTTATCTTTATTTCATGGCTTTTTTAGCTCCGCCGCATATAGGCGGTCAATTTAGAGGCGGGCGTTTTTTAGCTTGGATAGATCCCTTTTCGGATAGCAGCTATTTTGGGTTTCAGATTATCAACTCACTTTACGCCATTGCCTCGGGCGGGTTGTTCGGTCTTGGCATTGGGCAGAGCCGCCAAAAGGAGATTTTGCCAGAGGCACATCATGATATTATTTTTTCAATCATAGTAGAGGAATTGGGGCTTTTGGGGGCTGGCATCATACTGATTCTGTTTTCCATATTGATTTGGCGCGGTATACGGATTGCACTGGCGACCAAAAATGATTTTGGTTCGTTAATTGCGATAGGGGTGATTTTAATGATTGCGAGTCAGGTAATAATAAATGTGGCTGTGGTAACGAACACCATACCGAATACTGGGATACCTATGCCATTCATAAGTTATGGCGGTACGGCTTTGGTAACTGTTATGGGGGCGGTTGGGATTTTGTTGAATGTTTCTAGGTATGCGGATATTTAAGGAGGGGCAGTGCCATTTGGTTGCGGGCATTCGCCATACAAAAAAGCCCTGGGAATTACACGAAAAAAAGACAGCATCCTACGTAGAGCGTGCTTAAAAACAGTGGAAAAAATTGCCTTGTATATCTTTCGTTTTTCCGCTCTCTTCTTTATGCAGTTACGGGCTATGCGTAAACCTAAAATCCCTGTGAAAATGACGATTTTCTCCATTAACAATTACAGTACCGATAACTCTGAATCTGTAGCTTTGCCCTGCTCCTAAAAAAGATTGCGTATCGGGTAGGGTAAAAATCCAATTTCTATCGGTTTCGGCTGTTCTAGTAATGCCTTGACTCCAATGAACGACTATGTTTCCGTTGGAGTCCAGTATTCTTGCAGTGTATGTTATGTTGCGGTTGCCAGTACGCCCCAAATTTACCGAAAATCTTGTTGTAAGGCTGTTATTAGCAACGGAATATGTATGCGAGAAGTTTCTAATGTACCCGCCAAAATTCCAGCCTGTAAATGTTCCTGAAAACGCCATTATTACTATAAATACAAATGTCGCTATCCCGCCAATCCCGATATACCCCCAAACTTCATCATCCGAGGTGCGAGATTGGGCTGGCGAACGTGCTTCGACAATAAGGTTTGCCTTTGCACCATAGGGGTTGTCTATACTAAGGAGGCGACCATCATCGTCAATGTAAATATCTGTCCTTGCCCTTTCCCGCTCTAATTGTTCTACCCTAAGATGGTTTTTAAGCGAATCTATTTCCATTTGCATGATTTCACGTTCTATTTCACGGGTTGATTCCCTAACTAAACTATCAACCATACGTCTCATTTCAGCATTTGTCATGTTTTATCCCCTCCTGAAATTCTCCCATAAGCTGAAATATATGTTATAATTACCAATCCATTGCAGTTGTAACAACATCTATCGCAAATTCGGCTGTTTCCCTAGATTGACTGTAATCGTCAACTAAAGTTGCGACAACCTGCCGTTTGACCTGTTGCTGCTCTGGCGGTGCGGCGGATTTATTTTCGTTTAGCTTGCTACCAATGCTCGGTATCCTAAATACAAGTTGCAAAATGTTCTGCTCTTTTGGGTAATCGGTAAGATAATCGCCCAATATGTTGCAAAATAAAGTTGCGTTGTCCAATACATCTGTGCTGTGTTTTGCGAACATTTGCTTTAGCTTGTCGGTTACTTCTTGTGTGTGATATTGGTTGGCGGTTGGCGTGAGCTGAATGTTAGGGTTGCCTGACTGTTGCTGAGTAGAAGACGACTCATTAACAGTTGGCGTTGGCGTAGCGTTGGTGTTGCTTGGTTGTTGTGTATGAGTATGTGGAGTGCTTTGTTGTTGGGTTGACTGTTGTTGAACGGAAGACGACTCATAGCTTTCTATAATGACAACTTCCCTTGTTTTTGGATTTCTAGTTATTGAGGTGGACGATCCACCTTTTAAATTTGTAACTTTTACAGGCATAATTGCAAACATCCTTTCAAAATATGTTTTATATCTTCGCTATCTAATCAGTAGAGTAGAAGATGGTATAATATCCAAAGTGTTGTTGATGTTTAATACCTAGCGATTCCGACCAATGAGGTTTATTATGGTGGTCTTTACACGATTTTTAATGGAGTCCCACCAGCCATCAACCCTAACGGGGTATATGTCATAAATCCTAACGGAGTCTCCGTCATCAACATCAATTTGCTCCCAAATAGGCAAACGCATTTCTTCTAGTTCTCGTTTTCGTTGTATTTCTCGAAACGTTAGCCCTTCTTCTGACTTTCTTTTTGGTAGCAAGGGTAATTGCGTTAGGGGTGTTCTTTTCCGCCAAACCTTTTTTGTATTACTCGGAATCATGAAAACACTCCCCTAATATCGCCAGTAGCCTTACAAGTCCAAAAAATATTCTATTATTACTTTGTTGATTTGGTTGCGGAGGTAAATGTTTGACATCATTGTGTGCTAAGCGGTAGTTATTTTGCGTTTGCCGTAAAAAATATTGTGTTGTTTCATAGTCAAAGATATGGATTCGACCACCATCGTTGATAATATTTAAATCTGTGTTTTGAAAATCGCCCCACAAACCTAATTGACCGCTGTTTCTAATGGTAATTTTTTTCATAGAGTTCCCTGCTGCTAGGCAAATTTTG
>WRKH01000152.1 GCA_009778175.1 Turicibacter sp. | reverse complement strand
AAAGATTAAGCCCGTGGGGGCCAGCCCCCACACCCCCGCCACTTTGAAAAGTGGACAAACTTTAAATTTGGGTTGGGTTTGGGGATGGGTTTGGGGTTGACGAAAAAAATTTTTTCGGGTAAAATAATTATGTATTGGCAAATATAGCAATTTGACCCCTTGTCGGTCTTATAACCTGCGGACGGAAAATATCCGCCCCTACAAAATAGCACAGACTGCCATAATTCAAAGTGCTAATCTGCCAATGGTAAAGAGAATGCGGACGGATGCGTAGATTCGCATAAGGGGTATCCGCGATGTCAAAAAAACGCGGACGGATGTTTGGATTTGCATCAGTGGTATCCGCGACGTTAAAAAGGAGGAAATGTTTTATGAAGAGGATTTTTGGTGTTTTGGTGTTGTGCCTGTTTTTTGTGGCTTGTGGGGGCGATGATGCACCTGCTGCTGGAGGCACGGCTGATGGGGAACGACCTTTTGAAGGGCGTACTTTGACGCTTGGTATTTGGGGCGGCAATGAAGCGGAAACGGCTGGTATCGAGGCTGTTCGTGCTGAATTTGAAGCCATGACAGGCGCAAATATCGAATGGCGTTTGTACACGGAATATAATGTGCAAATACAAGCCGATTTCGTGGCACAAGCTGCCCCTGATGCTTTCTATGTTGAGGTGGGAATGGCAGAATTTTTCGCCAGTTTAGGCGTTCTCGAACCACTTGACCCCACTTTCTTTGAGGCGAACGCTTTCTACCAAAACGTGCTGGACGCTTTCACGTTTGACGGCACAATCTACGCCATTCCTAAGGATCAAAGTAGCCTCGCCCGCTACGTGAATACTAGCTTGTTGAGCCAAGTGGGCTTGACCCTAGCCGATATTCCCGATGCGGTGGAAGATTATCTGGAATTTCTACCGCACCTGCAACTACTCTTGGACGACCATTTTGGGCCAGGCGTTGTAATAGCCGCCTCGGGCGTACTCGAACCCGCTCGTCTGCTGCATTGGATGAACCGAGATGTGTCTCCATTTACCCCTGACGGGCGTTCAAACCTCTCCGATCCCGCAGTGGTTCAGCATTTGGAATTTGTTGCAGACTTGTTTAATACAGGTGCAATGCAAACCCCTGCACAAATGGGTAGAGGTTGGAACGGCGAGGCATTCGCCACAGAGTCAATCGTTATAATGGAGGAGGGCAACTGGGTTTACGGCTTTCTACGAGATGAATTCCCCGATGTGGAATTTGAAATTATCGATATGCCGACCTATCGGGGCGTACGATCCTCCATGTTATTCACAGTGGGCTGGGGCATATACAGCTTATCCCCGAACCAAGATCTAGCCGCCGAGTGGATACGTTTCAAGACGGGTCTTGACGGAATGTACACCTGGACTTCAATAGCAGGTCCGCTCCCAACTCGTGGCGACGTATCAGCCCGAATGGCACCAGCTTTATCGGACGGTTTAAACGTACACATCAGCCAAATCCCACTGGGCACACCATGGGTAATGGGAATGTTCACATCCGTAATCAACGATGCATTCATGAATTTCATGCAACCAGCCATAGACGGCACAATGTCCGTCCAATCGGCAATGCAACAAGCTGACGACCAAGCCAACATGCAAATAGACTTCGCCAACTAAAAAGATAAAACCGTGGGGGCCAGCCCCCACACCCCCGCCACTTTGAAAAGTGGACAAACTTTAAATTTTATTTTGGTTGGGCTTTTGCGTAGGAGCAGATGCGCGTCCGCCCCTATGCAATATCTTGCCAATAAAAAATTTAAAGTTTGATCAAACTTTTCAAAGTTTGCGGGGTCTGGGGCAGAGCCCCAGGGTCCTAAGGGGTGGAAAAGATGACGCGTAAAACTAGGGAAATGGTGCAAGGATGGGGGTTTTTGTTGCCCTCAGTGGTGGTCTCGGGGATTTTTTTGGGGATCGCTACAGTCTTTGTTATTTATTTGTCGTTTCATAATGTTAATTTGATAACGGGGAATAATGTTTTTATTGGGCTTGGAAACTGGGAACGAGCACTTGCTGACCCAATGTTGCATACAGCAATACGGAATACGCTGACATTTTCAGCAGTCGTCGTGCCCGCTCAAACGCTGTTGTCGCTGATTGTGGCAGCAGTGCTGAATAGTAAGATTAATTTTAAGAAAACCTTTCGTACGGTCGTGTTTTTGCCTACGCTAACCTCGAGCTCAGCCCTGACCATGATTTTTATGTTCTTGTTCAATATTAGAGGACCTGTAAATGCAGTGCTGTTGGGGGCTGGTGTGCTAGAACCTGGCGGGAATATTAACTTTTTGCAAAGTACGGCTTGGATGCTGCCGCTTATTATGATTATGAATATCTGGTCTACTTTCCCCATGTATATGACGTTCTATTTGGCGAGCTTGCAGGAATTGCCCAAGAGCTTGTACGAGGCTGCGGAAATTGACGGGGCTGGCGAGGTGCGGAAGTTTTTGAGCATCACCGTGCCGTATTTGAAACCGATAACGACATATGTATTGCTGACGGGCGTTATTGGGACATTGCAAATGTTCGATCAGGCGTTCATTCTAACGGGCGGCGACGGCGGGCCTGCAAATGCGGGGCTTACGATTACATTGCTAATCTATCGCATGGCTTTCGGGCCTGTGAATGCCATGGGTTATGCGGCGATGATTGCCATTGCCTTGATGGTCTTCATTCTGACACTGAGTTTCATCATCAATCGCCTGAATAAGGAGGAGAGATTGTATTGAAAATTAAGCCTATGAGGGTGCTACTGTATGTGGTGCTAGTAATTGTGAGTCTGATGACATTGTATCCGTTTTTGTGGATGATTGCGGCATCGTTCATGCCTATGGCGGACATAGTGGGCGGAAATATGCAGCTTATTAGCCCGAACATGAGCTTGGATAACTATCGGTTCATTTTGAACGTAAACAACCACTTCCCTCGGTGGTTCTTGAATTCGGTGATTGTGTCCGTGGTTGGAACGCTTACGAATGTTTTCTTGAACACGATGGCGGGTTATGCGTTGTCGAGAATAGAGTTTAAGGGGCGGAATCAGCTGTATTATGCGTTGTTGGCACTGATTATGGTGCCGTCGCAGGTCTTGCTCGTACCGAATTTTCTGCTGATAAACTCGCTAGGAATGTTGGATAGCTATGCGGCGTTGATTGTGCCAGCTATGGTAAATATCGGATATATATTTTTGATGAGGCAATTTTTCGTTAATTTCCCATCCGAGTGTGAAGAGGCAGCGTATATCGATGGATTGGGGCGAATGGCGTGTTTTTTCAGAATCTGTATGCCGCTCGCTAGGACGGCGATTGCCACCCAGGCGATATTTATTTTCATGGGATTCTGGAATGAGTTTACCCGCCCGATGTTGTACCTGCGAACGATGAGCTTGTTTACCTTGCCGCTGGGTCTGCAGACGTTCCAATCGAGAGATGCGGGTGAGATGTGGAATCAAATCATGGCAGCCGCCACGCTTACGGTTATGCCGATTGTTGTGATGTATTTCGTGTTCAATCGATACTTTATGATGGGTGTCCGAATGGACGGGGACAAGTGATGTCGAAATATGTCTGAAAATGTCTAAAAAATTTTTTGAAAAAAAGTTGCAAAAGGGGTTGACAAGATGGAAAGGGGTGTGATAGTATATAAATATGGTAATCCTCGATAGCTCAGTGGTAGAGCAACCGGCTGTTAACCGGTTGGTCGCTGGTTCGAATCCAGCTCGGGGAGGGGGTTTTAAATTTTTTCATTGGATTTTCCTTACAAAAAGTGTCGTTGGTCTCTCGGAGATTGGCGGCACTTTTTGGTTGGTTTTTGACAAACAAAAGATTTTGAGGTAAAATTTTGATATTATGCACCAATGCGGAGTATCACGAATCGCCGTGTAGAAAACAAAAACATCAAGCAAAAAAGCAATACAAAAAAAATTTAAAAAGTGCGGGTCTGGGGGCGCGCCCCCAGCGGGGTTTGGGGCAGAGCCCCAAGGTCTTAAGGGGTGTGGGGCAAAGCCCCACGGTTTTAGGAGGAAATGGTTTGTTGTCTAAAATTGTTAGTGCTGCGATTTTGGGAGTTGATGGTTATTTGGTATATGTTGAAGTTGATATAAATAATGGGTTGCCGTCGTTTGATATAGTGGGTCTGCCAGACTCGGCAGTTAAAGAGTCTAGAGATAGAGTTAGAACGGCAGTTCGTAACTCTGGCTTTTTGTTCCCCGTGAAGAGAATAACGGTAAATTTAGCACCAGCGGATACAAAAAAAGTCGGCCCCTCATTTGACCTGCCCATTGCGGTTGGTATTTTGGTTTGTGTTGGCATTTTGGAACAAAAAATGGTCGATAATATCTGCTTTGTCGGCGAATTGTCGCTTGATGGCAGCGTACGTCCAATAAGAGGCGTTCTGTCCATGATACAGGCGGCAAAAATGAACGGCATCTCCGTCTGCTGCGTGGCCTCGCAAAATGTGGCAGAAGCCTGCTTGGTTGAGGGTATGACCGTGCTTTCGGCGGATTGCTTGCAGAATATAATCGATCATTTTTTGCTCAAAAAATCGATTGTTGCAGAAAAAACGGCAATTTATGAGAACGAACCAAAATATAATGTGGATTTTGAGGACGTTGTCGGGCAGCAATTTGTGAAACGAGCATTGGAAGTGGCAGCGGCAGGACACCATAACGTCTTGATTATTGGACCTCCTGGTTCAGGCAAAACGATGCTCGCCCACAGAATTCCCACAATTATGCCCGCCTTAACTGATGAAGAGAGCTTGGAGATTACCAAAATTTATAGCATAGTCGGCTTGCTAAACGATAAAGAAGTGCTGATACGAGAACGCCCTTTCCGTGCACCGCACCATACAGCCTCATCAGCAGCCCTATCAGGAGGCGGACGTATGCCCACGCCTGGCGAGATAAGTTTGGCACATAACGGCATTTTATTTTTGGATGAGCTGCCAGAATTTCAAAAACGATCGCTGGAAATTTTACGCCAACCCCTGGAGGACGGTAAGGTTACAATTTCAAGGGTGGGCGGCACATTAACCTATCCCTGTAAATTCATGTTGTTGGCAGCCATGAACCCCTGCCCATGCGGATATTTCGGCTCGGATAACCCCGCTCGCAAATGCAACTGTAACCAACACGAAATCGAAAAATATTTGAAAAAAATATCTGGGCCTATGCTCGATAGGATGGACATACAGATTGAGGCGGCGGGTGTGAAATATGAGGAATTTGGCAAGATGAGAGGAGAGTCGTCCAAGGACATTCGAGCCAGAGTAATGCAAGCTCACAGGATACAGCAACAGCGTTTTGGCAGAATGGACGAATCAGGCAAAAAAATGCGTAACGCCCAAATGACTGCTCCGATGATAGACATTTACTGCAAGCTAGGCAAGGCGGAGAGCGAATTAATGCAGAACGCCTTCAATCGATTGGGGCTTAGCTCGAGGGCATATCACAAGATTTTAAAGCTGGCACGAACCATAGCGGATTTAGAAATGTCATCAAATATAGAGATTGTACACCTTACCGAGGCACTATCTTATCGAAGTTTGGACAGGAAATATTGGTAGGGTGTTAAACAGAAACAAAAATTCTATACAAATCTAATCAAAATATATCAAAAGGATTAGATTTGCCTATTAGCAAGCGAGAAAAAAATGTGTTGAGGAGATGTCAAATGTTAAGAGCTCATAAAATTCGCCTTAAACCAAACAATAATCAAGCGACATATTTTTCCAAGGCTTGTGGTATCGCACGATTTGCATACAACTGGGATTTAGCAGAGTGGAAACGCAGATATAAAACGAGCGAAGAGGTCAACGAGAGGCTTTTAAGAAAATCGCTTAACTCAATCAAACGAGAGCAATTTCCGTGGATGTACGAAGTAACCAAATGTGCTCCACAACTGGCAATCAAAAACAATTTAAACAATGCGTTCCGCAACTTTTACCGTGGTTTGAAACAAGGCGAACAAGTTGGTTTTCCCAAATTTCACAAGAAAGGCATAAAAGATAGTTTTTCATTATCGAATGACCAATTTAAACTCAAAGAGAAATCTGTACAAATCCCCAATTTAGGCTGGGTAAGGCTTACAGAAGAGTTGCGTTTTGAAGGCAAAATCATAGGTGCGACTGTGAGTAGGACTGCCGATAAGTGGTTTATTGCCATTCAAGTTGAAATGCCCGACCCGTCAGTTCCCAAACGTGAAAGTCAAGCCGTTGGCGTGGATTTGGGTGTTAAGGTTTTAG
>WRKH01000151.1 GCA_009778175.1 Turicibacter sp. | reverse complement strand
CGATTTATAGGGACGGACGGGCGAACAGAGTTCGCCCCTACACCACCGCCCGTAGGGGCGAACTCTGTTCGCCCGCAATTTTAAGTTAATGACAGTAGGATAATATCCGCCCCTACGTTAATCGTCAAATCATCCATCCATATTATTCGCATCCCCCACCACAACACTAATCTCCATGGGAACATTCCCATCTCGATAAATATGTAAAACTATCTGCTCCCCAATCGTGCTACTATCTACCGCATTAAGAAAATCGCTGTTTGTCCTAATGGCGACATCGTTAAAGGCGAAAATCAAATCCAGCTCCATAAGCTCGCTATCATATGCAGGGCTGCTCTCCTCTATCTCAATGACCATAACCCCAACCGAAGATAGGGCATACATACGCCGCATATTTTCATCTATATGAAATGTGGTTATCCCCAAACTCGGGCGAGGCGTTGTACTCTCTTCCAGTAAGCGTTCGATTATAGTAAGAGCGTGATTGGACGGTATCGCATAACCCATTCCCTCTATCTCCTGTGCCTGTGCCTTTGCTGTGTTTATACCAATTATCTCGCCCCGAGTGTTGACCAATGCACCGCCGCTATTCCCAGGGTTTATTGCCGCATCCGTCTGCAAAACGGTAAATATGCGGCCGTCCTGATCTATAACAATTTGGCGGTTTACAGCACTTATTATTCCTCTTGTGCTAGTTTGACCACCTCCCATAGGATTGCCTATAGCCACCACTTCATCTCCCACACGTACTACGCTAGAATCGCCAAATACAGCAGGGTAGAATATCCTGTCGCCAAGGGCGGAACGTGGAATGGAGATTAAAGCCAGATCCGTATAATAATCGCCCCCTATCTGCCTAGCACGAATCTCCTCGTAATCATCGAATGACACGGTTATAAATGTCGCTTGATGCACCACGTGATTGTTGGTGGCAATGTAAACGAAATTTTCGTCCTGTGCAAAAATGATTCCCGATCCAGCACCCATGGAATAAGCGTTGCCAAACATCAGGTTGGCTGACGGCACTTCTATGTTTATGCTAACTACGGAGCTGGACACCATTTCTATAACTTCCGTTAGATCGCTTAGCAGAATATCTATCGGAAAAGTCCCTATCTCCTGTTCGGAAAAAGAAAAATGCGGACGAACAGCCTCTGCATACGGCTGTGTGGTATGCGATTCCACTACCTGTGTCAGACTTAGACCTCGATTCAAGCCGATTAAGAAAAAGCCGACACCTAAAATTGTTGCTACTATTGCAATGATTGCACGTTTAATAAGTCATCATTCCCTTTTTATGGGCGGTCTAACCCGCCTTATTTTTTCAATCTTGAAAACCGTGGGGCTCTGGTGCTATTCGCAACGCCTAAACGGTGTCCATTGGAAACCAGACACTCCCACACCCCGCCAGGGTACGCCCTGGACTGCACATTTTTGTTAATGTTTCAACTTGCTTATGATACAAAACTCATTCCAACCAACTCCAAAAGACTCCGCCCAGCCAACTCCAACACCTCCGCCTCAACCACCAACCCAATCCCCATACTCAATCTCATAATATCATCTATAATCCCAGCAAGCAACTCCACCTCATAATCCCCATATACAACCGCTCTGTCCGCTAAACCAATAACAATCTCCCACGGGAAAAACATAACCTCGTACCATGCCGAATCCCCCAACTCAGCCAACGCAAACATATATCCAATTCTTTCAAAATCATACTCAACACTAATCCCCAACCGCTCCAACTCATCCAAATTTTCAATATATAAAGCTATCTCCCGACTCGCCGCAAAAAGTTTATGTGCCGAAACTTCAAAAATCGGGTGCGTGTCCACCATTGGCATTAAAATATCCAAAAAATAGTCGTTCAAATCCCTATCCAAAAATATACGCTCGGGACTTCCCCCAAACATATCAAAACCAGAAATATTCGCAGTAACGGGCATTAACCACTCTTCATACATGAAATCAAACGCATTTTCCAAAGCCGCAGCCAAAACCCGCACGCCCTCAAAATCGTCTATCAACACACCTCCGCCATCTACTGCCGATAACACGATATTATGCACAATCGGACTAAAAGCAGGTGCAGTCGAAAAACCAAGTGCCTGCTCCACAGGATAAAAAACGGTAGAAATCTCCAAATTTACCCCTAATTCTCTCAAATCCGCCACACTCTGCAAGAAAGCCCCGTCTTCCACAGTTTCACAGCCTTGCAACACAAAAAGTACAAAAATCAAGGCGATAATTTTTTTCACATCACACCCCCGTCTGCCCGAAAGTCCCAGATAAGCAATAACACGAATATTCTTCTCCATTATAGCATTGCATTTGCGAAAATGCAAATAAACGCCTTATTTTTCTTTCAGTTTGACAAAATTTGCAGAGATGCTATAATAAATGCAGCAAGGCATTTTACAAAAAACGAAAAGAGGGAAAATACATGACTTACATGGAATCAGACTACTCACAAATGTCCATGCCGCACGAACGCCACACCGAAATGACGGATTTTATCAATGGCGAATTATACATTTTATCAAAACAAACAAAAATGTATTTAAGAAAAGAGAACAAGGGTCTATGTTTCAAACCAAACCCATTTAATTCACATTTACCCATGCTAATAGATATAGAAACAGTAACAAAAGCAGCTGAATTAAACGATTTGGACACTTTGATACCCGATATTTTGGTGTTCGATAAAAACAAAAAAATGTTAAGCGAAAACACTTTCAAAGTAGCGGGTTATCCCGATTTATTGATAGAAGTGTGGTCAAAATGGAACGACAAAAGAGAAAGATTGCGAAAAAAAATAACGTACTCCACAGGCAAAAACACCGAACATTGGTATCTAACGCAAAATTCCAACAAAATAGAATGTTGGTTCGAGGATAAGCAGTTGCCGAATAAATCATTAAAAAAACCGCTAGTTACGCAAGGCGGCCTGAAATTGGACTTGCGGGAGTTGGCATTGTAAAATAGCCTAGCAGCATCTTTATATAAAATTTCAAACGAAGAAACGGTATTTTTGCCGTTTTTTTCTTGCAAAAAATTTTTTTCCCATAAAATCAACATTTTTTAGCATGAATTTCAAAAACACGCAAAAACGAGAGAAAATAGTAGAAAAAGTGTGAAAAAAGTATATATAAGTTTTTAACGTCTATTTTTGTTCTAAAACTATTGACAATATGCGAAAATGGCATTTGCATATATATATATATATATATATATATATAATTGGCTTTATAGTAATTTAATAAAATTTCATTGGGGCGGCAAAACACGATTTTTCACGATTTTTCAGCCGTTTACCCCAAATAAGGAGGAAGCCAAAATGGCAAGAAAAATCCGCAGCGATATTACAGTAGGAAACCTTGAAAAAGATAGGTTAGGCGTTCCGCCA
This sequence comes from Turicibacter sp., assembly GCA_009778175.1. Classification (GTDB taxonomy): domain Bacteria; phylum Bacillota; class Clostridia; order Lachnospirales; family WQUN01; genus WRKH01. Next base: position 2,821 of record WRKH01000151.1, on the reverse strand, counting down.
GGGACAATCCGCAACCCAGACGGTCGAGACACTAGATCCGACAAGAAGCTGGGGACAATTCGCAAAGAGGGCGAAAAGAAAAAATAAAGCCCCAATGTTTTACATATTTGCGAAATGGGAAAAATGCAAGCAACCGCTTGTGTAAATTTGAGAGGATGATTATATGGGAGTTTGGGACAGTATTAAGCGTCATGCTGGCGAAGCGGCAGGAAAAGCTGCGGCATCTGCTCAAGAGCTGAAAGAACTAAGATACGAGTACGAGGGTAAGTCAGATAGTGAACTTATATCAATATTCAAGCGGTCAAGAAAGATGAGTCTGGAATGGATGGCTGCTGGCTCGATACTAAAAGACGAAAGAGGCTATGATTTGCCAAGTTTATAATGGAGGTTTTATAATGGGATTTTGGGATAGCTTTAAAAAAGGGTACGAAGACCAAGAGGAGAAGCTGCTTTTAAGCAAAATGACTCCGTGGGAGCGAGAGCAGTATGAGCGTGATAAACGTCGCCGACAACAACAAGAAGATGATGACGAGGACGGTTGGTAGACAGCCGCTTGTAAATTAAACGCAATGCTCCAATTTGGAAAGTCCAATAAGGCAAATACCGTAATTTTTTCGCTAAATTAGCATTGTTGCCGAAATGAGAGGAGGAGATTATATGTCAATGTATCCGAAACCACCAGAAAGACCGAAAGCAGACGATTATGAAACAGATTGGCTCGGTCGGCCTAAAACAGATAAAGATGGCAAAATGATTCCTAAGATTCCAGGATGGCCAAAAGGACTTCCGAGGGATCCGGATCTGCTGCCTACGCGGCGGCGTATTTAGCACAAACAATTTAAGGCAACCATAGGAGGCGGACACTATCCGCCCACAACGCAATAAAAACGTAGGGCGTGTGGACATGAAATAAAATTCATGCTATAATAAAGAAAATGCCAAAAGGTGGTTTTCTCTATGAAGTACAATATTCCTGCTCCTGCATACCAAAGACACGATATTTCAGATGAAATTTGGGCAAAACTCGCCCCTCTGCTTCCTGGTCAACAAGGGCATTGGGGAAGGGTTGCCAATGATAATCGCAAATTCCTCAATGCGGTATTTTGGATTCTTCGCACGGGTGCACCGTGGCGCGATTTACCCCCGTCTTATGGTAATTGGAACTCGGTCGCAAAACGTTTTCGCCGTTGGGTCAAGCAGGGTGTTTGGGAGAAACTCCTTGAAATCCTTATTGATGATAAGGATTTTGAATGGCTCATCATTGATGCTTCTCATGTTAAAGTCCATAAACACGGTTGTGGTGCTGTTGGCGGTACGCAGGATGCGGGTCGCACAAAAGGGGGGCTTAACTCCAAAATACACTTGGCCGTGGATGCGTATGGTCGTGTCGTCAGAGTATTTATTACGGCAGGTACCACAGCCGACTGTTCGCTCGGATTGCAGTTAATTGAAGGTATTGATGTTTTGGCTTTGCTTGCTGATAAGGGCTATGATGTAAATTCTATAATTGAGGCAGCAAGGGCAGCAGGTATCGAAATCTGTATACCTCCAAAATCAAATCGAATAGAGCAACGTGAGTATGACAAGGAACTTTATAAATATCGTCATATAGTTGAGAATACCTTTCAAATGCTCAAAGAGTGGCGAGGAATTGCTACTCGTTATGCTAAAAACACTTGCTCATTTCTTGCAGCTGTGAGGATTAAGTTGTTATTGAACTATTTGAAGTGGTGGGCGTAGTTCATGTCCACACTCCCTAACACAAACAAACAAGCCAAACTGGGCTGCTAAATCCACATCAAGCAGCCCTTTTGGCTTGACAAAATTTGCGACGGTGGTATAATAATAGCAGATAAATTTACAAAATGCGAAGGGGGAAATTGCATGAGTTATACAAGTCTAACTTTTTTGGAAATGTCCGCGCCGCACAGACGGCACAGCGAGCTAGTAACCGAAATGCTTTTTGAACTGCGAGATAATTTTCCCAATTATAAGCCATTCTTAAAAAAAGAAGATGCTGGCTTGTGCTATGAACCCAATCCGCTTGAATGTTTAGCACCAACATTGATAGATATAACAAAAATCGAAGATACAAAGATGTTAAATTCATGCTCCACCTTTATACCCGACATTTTGCTATTTGATAAGAACGAAAAAATGTTAAGCGAAGATGGGTTCAAAATAGCTGGTTATCCAGATTTAATAATAGAAGTGTGGTCAAAGTGGAACGATAAAAAAGAAAGATGGTCGAAAAAATATGCGTACTCCACAGGCAAAAACACGGAGCATTGGTATTTAACGCAAAATTCCAACAAGATAGAATGTTGGTTCGAGGATGAGCAGTTGCCGAATAAATCGTTGAAAAAGGTGCTAGTTACGCAAGGTGGGTTGAAGTTGGACTTGCGGGAGTTGGCGTTGTAATTATGTTGTAACCCCTCAAACCCCCATCTGCCCAAAAGTCCCAGATAAGCAATAACATCCCGAATATTCTTCATGCCAGCAAGATACATAATCAACCGCTCAACCCCCACGTGCCGCCCCCAAAACCTCCACAAATCCAGTATCATCATTTTGAGAGGTTATAAAGGGATAATTTAACTTTGATTGAGGGCGGTTTGATTTTATTTTGTTAGGCTTTGCACCCATTCAAGGGGCATTTTTACGTAGCGTGCGACTTTGTCGGTAGTAAAGCCATCGGCTAACATTTCAAGGGCAGTTTCCTTTGCTTTATCTTCTCTAATTTTATCCAACATACCGTTTTCCTCAAAATGTTTCAAAATAATGTTACTCACAGCGGCATCAAACATTGCTAAAACCTCCT
>WRKH01000150.1 GCA_009778175.1 Turicibacter sp. | reverse complement strand
GGGCGAACGGAGTTCGCCCCTACACCACCACCCGTAGGGGCGAACTCCGTTCGCCCGCAATTTTAAGTTAATAACAGTGGGATAATATCCGCCCCTACGATATATTGCAAATAAGATACCCAACCAAAAAACCCTGACACGCATCAAAAAAATCAATAAAAAATGAGCGGGTCAAGGGGCGCACCCCTTGCGGGGTCTGGGGCTGGCCCCAGCGGGGTGTGGGGCAGAGCCCCACGGTTTTAAAGGAGTGTTGTGAAATGAATTTAGCGAATGTTTGGGAGGAAACGCTTACGCTTTTGGAGAAATCCTTGTCGGAGGTTATATTTACGTCGCTTATCTCTACCCTGCGTCCAGTGGAGCTGGCAAATAATGTTCTAACGCTTGAAATAACAGACGACTTTTTGAAAACCATTGTGGACTCCCGCTATCTGTACGAAATTACCCGCTGCGTAAAAACCTTAACCGATATGGATATAGAAGTCAAATTGGTCTCTCCCGAAGATAATTTGAGCAAAAGAAACGCCATGGAATATGCCAAAACCAATCTGCGTAAAAAATACAATTTTGATACATTTGTGCAGGGCAAAAGCAATGAATTAGCCTATGCTGCAGCACTTGCAGTTGCCGAATCTCCAGGCCAATCCGCCTATAATCCATTATTTCTCTATGGCGGAGTAGGGCTTGGTAAAACTCACTTGGTTCACTCCATCGGAAATTATGCCCTGGAGCGTTTTCCTGATATTAATATACTGTATCAATCTATGGAAGCGTTTACAAACGAACTTATAGCTGCCATTAGAGACCGTTCTACTCAGGCTTTCAAAAATAAATACCGCAAATGCGATATTTTACTCCTAGATGATATACAATTTTTGGGACGTACGGTCGAAACACAGGAGGAGATGTTCCATACATTTAACACCCTCTACGACGACAACAAGCAAATTGTACTGACGAGCGATTTGTCCCCCATGGAGCTGAGCAACGTGGCTAAACCGATAGAAAAACGCCTTACTACTCGTTTTGGAATGGGGCTTATTGTGGACGTTACTTTGCCCGATTACGAAACACGAGCTGCCATTTTGGAAAAAAAACTTGCACTGGAGCGTCTAATTATCCCAAACCCTGTAAAGGAATACATTATACGAAATATCGACTCGAATATACGAGACCTCGAAGGGGCATTGAATAAAGTAACTGCTTACGCTCGTTTTTCCAATACGCCGATAACTTTAGAGCTCGCAGAAAAAGCTCTGAAAGATCAGATTGAGGGAAGTCGGGAAAAGGTTGTTACGATAGAATATATACAGGAGATAGTATCGAAACACTACAACATAACGCTGAGTGATTTAAATGGCCGCCGCCGCAAAAAAAATATCGTTGTGCCACGGCAAATTGCCATGTATCTATCCCATAAAATAATGACTAGCACCTCGTTACCCGAAATAGGCAAAGCCTTTGGCAATCGAGATTACACAACCGTAATACACAGCTGCGAAAAGATAATAGAAGAGCTGAAAATCAATACCGCCCTACAGGACGATATACTGGATTTGGAACGCCATATCACAGGCAAGGATTTTTAGTTAGTGCCACAAACAAATAAAAAGTGCGGGTCTGGGGGCGCGCCCAGCGGGGTCAAGGGGCAGAGCCCCTTGCGGGGTGTGGGGCAGAGCCCCACGGTCTTAAAACGACTATTCGTCCAGAAGCCGAAACCAGGCTAAATCAATATCGCAACCAGGTAGGAATATAAAAGATAAATCGCCCTTGCCGATTAATGGCACTTCTAGTGCAGATACACTGGCTTTATACTCTGATGTTGCAAGAAGCGTTATCATGTTGATGGTTTCTCCGTTGCTACCGCTAAATACTATTTTTATGCTGTTTTTATCCTGACTCGAACGGCTGCATAGCTCTATTGCCCCTTTTGACCCGCTAAAATCTAAATCTTGAAAGGTTATGGTTACATTGTTTCCGATTTTTTCAACGGCATTTTGCGAGATTACGAAAGTGTCGCCGTAAATTTCATCACTATCTGCGAAAGCTATCGGGTTGTCCATACGGTTTTGTTTCGTGAAAACAAAGCCTTTTATATGCACCTTTTGCTTGAATAAAAAGGCGATTGTTACTATTCCTTGCAGCCGTTTTGGTAATCTGTATTTTACCGCCTGATAAGTGTTCCAAATAGAGCCGCTATCGTAGGTTACGGTGCATAGATGCTCGCCTTCGTTTGGCATCCCTAGCCAAATTTCTATCGGGAACGGATTGCTTAAAAGCGGGAAAAGCCACATGGTTATCTCATCAGAGCCATATGCACCGAAATCTAAATCGGCAAACCCCACATGGCTATCTCTATCTCGTAAGGTGGCTACTCCCCTGTCATTTCCGTTTGTCATAGGCTCATTGCTTAGATTATACAATGAACCCGCAACAAATTCGTAAGGATTCAGAAAAGGCCTACCATAACCCTCGATTTTTACAGGCAGCACCGAAATAATATCTATATGCTTGTGTCCGTTATTTACAGCACAGCGTACATAAGCCACGCCATCGCCCTTGGGGATTATCCTTGCGAAAAATCCATCGGCGGACGGCTCTATCTTGCCCAGCGAACTGTCCACACCGTTTGCGTTGGTCAGCCGCCAATCGAGACTCCCAATATTTTTTGCAGAAGCATTTTTGGGGAAAATTTTCGCTACTATCTCAAAATTATCTTCAGACAATTCAATCTTACGCACAGGAATATCTATTTTGTCAATCTTTGCGGAGACAGAAAAATCAGGGGCTGTGGGTTTGGATATTGCCAATAATTTTCCGCCAAAAAGTCGTTTGCTCGATTGTTTATAGGACTCCATATCGGTTGAATCGCCATTATCCGTGCCGATAAGCTCGCCCCCTTGCACAGAAATATTTATGCGGTTATTTGCGTTATCAACTGATTTTCCATGGGAATCCACTGCGATAACATGAGTAAATACCAATTCTCCCATGTTGGTATGCTGCAAACTCAAATTTTTGACATCCCCAAAGGATTCTCGGCTATCTTCGGCTATAATATCGCCATTTTCATCGTAGGCATACGCCTTTAATATCCCTCTTTCGTAGGGGACTACATAATTTGCGACCAAATCAATCTCTTTTTTACCGAGCGAACGATTATTGAGAAAAAGCTCAACCTTTGGGGCATTTGAACAGATACGGACATCTATCGGCTGCCCGTCCGACCAATCCCAGTAAGGGAACAAATGCACAAACGGCGATTTTTTGTAGTTTGTCCAGCCAGCTTTAAAAACATAGTACGAATCTTTTGGGAATCCAGCGGTGTCGATTTGCCCAAAATAGGAATTTTTTGTGTGGTAAGGGGTTGGTTCGCCGATGTAGTCTGTGCCGCTCCAAATGAATTGCCCAAAGATAAAGTTACGATCCCTGTGATTCTTTATACAAATCTCGGAACTTTTAGCACCCCAACTGGTCGTGCTATTACCGAGTGCCGAGCATTGCAAATCATCGTCGCTTAGCACCGAAGCGTTAAGCGGAAAATGATAGACTCCTCTGCTTTGCACTGTGGCAGCCGTTTCGCCACCGTAGATAATCCAATCGGGACGATTTTTGTGATGTTCATCATAGAGATATTCCGCATAGTTATAGCCCACCAATTTAAGAATATCCGCACATTTTTGGGTGTTTTCCCAAGCCATATAATTGGAACACAATGTAATATGCCCGTGAGTGTCGGGGTCGTGTTTTTTTACCAAATCTATCAGCATTTGCAGGGTGTTAAGCCCGTCCTCATAATCGGCATGGGTGTCGTATATTTCATTACCGATACTCCACATTATGATAGAGGGGCAATTTCTATCTCTTCTAATCCAGGAAGCGACATCTCTTTCAATCCACTCCTCAAAGAAACGTGCATAGTCGTAGGTAGTTTTGGGTCGTTTCCACACATCGGAAAACTCTGACATAACCAAGAAGCCCATTTCATCGGCAAGCTCCATGAAAATTTCCGCTGGGGGATTGTGGGCTGTGCGTATTGCGTTTACGCCCATATCTTTTAATATCAACATTTGGCGATACAATGCGTCCCTATGTACCGCCGCCCCCAACGCCCCTAAATCATGGTGTTGGCACACGCCGTTTATTTTCAGGTTGACTCCGTTCAAATAAAAGCCTGTTTGAGGGTCGAAATGAATTTCTCTAAAGCCGAAACGAGTGCAGACGGTGTCAGTAATTTTGCCATTCACGATAAGCTCAGATTTTAGGGTATAGCAATGAGGATTTTCGGTATCCCACAGGCTGGGGTCGGCGATCTTTATATCGCCTGTTGGTAATACTGTGGTGTTTTCAGTATTTTCTATCGTGTGCTGTACGATGTAATTTGCATGGGATTCTACCTCGGCTTTGATGCTTACGTTCCAAGAGTTATCAGCCTGTTTTATGGGTGTAACATAGATGCCATGTATTTTGAAGTGGTCGGCATTTTTGATTATGAGATGGCAATCTCTGTAAATTCCCGCACCTGAATACCAACGCGAATTGGGCGATTGGTAGTTGATTTTTAGCATGATAGTTTGGATTGGGTTGTCGGGGCTTATAAAATCGGTTATATCGTAGTGGAAGGCGGTGTAGCCATATTTCCACGCACCCACAAGTTTATCATTTACATAGAGTTCGCTATCCATGTACACACCGTCAAAATAGAGTATGGCTCGTTGATTGGCTTGTAGGGCGGCGGCATACCATTCTTTTTTGTAGTAGCCGATGCTGGTTTCGTAGAGGCGATCGCTATCGCATATCAGCCAATCATGTGGGATATTCACGGGTTGCCAGTCTGTTGCGGTGCTGGTTGTTACCTTTTTGAAATGCCAGTTTTTGTTAAACAGCATAATGTTTCTCCTTTTTGTATAGCGGTAACTATACCGCCAGTTCCAATTCACGGGTGGAGGTGGCTTGTGCTTGGTCGTATTCCCACGCCCACTCGGTCGAGCCTACTAGGCGGACACGGGCGATGTCGCCAAACGGCAAACTTTGGTAGTTTACGCCCTTTACATTCTTAAAATCCCAACCGAAATCGCCGTCAAAACTTTCGCTTTCCCAGTTGGAAACGCCCGTAAAACGGTCATTGTTAGTTGTTATTACCTCAACTCTTGCCCCGTTATCGGCGGCTTTTTCTAAAAAATCGTATAATTTTGGATACATAATAATCTCCTATTCTTCGGCTTTTCGTGGATTTAACGGATACACATGAGTGCCGTTCTTTGAATAGACAATCCTAAAAACATCTGTATCAATATACTTTTGCTTGCTTTTTATCCACGCCTTGCCCACAATTTTATCAGCTTTAACGATTTCTTCGGGGTAAATAGATTTTTTTGTTACCGTGATTTCCCCAGTCGCTTTTAATTTATCCACCAAATCCTGTGCATCAGCCGTTAAAATCGAGGGTTCCCAATCGGGGTCTTTTGTTCTCTTATCCCGCCTGTTTTGTATATAGTCAACAGTCCCCTCGATATGCTTATTTTGCTTGCCCTTTAAGATTTTTGATGGGTACGTCCCGTCTAAAATCTTATTCCTGTGGTCATCTATTTTTATCTACTCCCTGCCTATCAATTATGTTCGGTTTGCGTACCATTCTCCATTTACTTCAATCCATGCACCCACACGTGGTCTTTGTTATGCCACGTGTCTATTTTTTGCATGGATTTCGCTCCTTTACGGACATTATAGCACATTTTTTGCGACATGGCAACCCCCAAACCTTGTAACAAAAATGTAATATTTGGGGTATTGACATTCCGTTTCGAGTGTGCGACAATTAGATAGAGCCTTAGAGCCTTAGAGCCTTAGAGCCTTAGAGCCTTAGAGCCTTAGAGCCTTAGAGCCTTAGAGCCGAACTGGCTTGTTTTATTGCAAAAAAATGCAAAAATCCAAAAAACACGCCGAAAAAGGAGGAAAAATGTTTAAGAAAGTTGTAGTAATGTTTGCGCTGGCTGTGTCTGCGGTAGTATTCGCCGCTGTGCCGACGCACGCCAGCGGAATCGCTGTGAATGTAAATGGGCAGCCTGTCGCATTTGACGGCCAAGGCCCTGTTATCGTGGACGGTCGGACGCTTGTCCCTGTGCGCGGCGTGTTTGAAATGCTGGGCTTTGCGGTTGCCTGGAACGGCGACACTCGGCAAGCCACCTTGTCGAACGCCAATTATACCGTTGTCGTAACGATTGACAGTGCGACTT
>WRKH01000149.1 GCA_009778175.1 Turicibacter sp. | reverse complement strand
GGCTTATCAGGTAGCCCTGTTCCGTCAGCTTTTCCACGGCTTTTTGCACGGTGTTAGGGTTTATGCCGTATTCCAGCGCCAGGTCGCGGACTGACGGTAGTTTGTCGTCTGGTGCAAGGTCGTTGCGGGCTATTTTGATTAGAATGTCTTGCATGACCTGTTGGAAGATTGGGGTGGCGGCGGAAATTGTGGGGCTTCTGGAGTTGTTCATGGTGGTGCCTCCTTTCTGGTTGAGTAGTTTACTAGTGTATTAGTAGTATAGTACAGTTGGAGGGGGTTTGTCAAGGGGTTTTTAAATTTTTTTTGAAAAAATTTTTTTGGGTGGGTGGGGTGAGGTGGAAAAAATGTGATGTATATGGGAAAAAATGGGTCTGATTTCTGTGGAAAATATTTTTGCTGTGCAATAAAATTTGACAAACCCAAAAAATTAAGTTACATTGAGGGCGTGGGCAATGCTAGGCTGTCATTTAGAAACCACGGAGGTTAAAATGAGGTTAAAGCCAGTATTTACACTGTTTTTGGCAGTTGCGTGTGTCCTGGGGGCTAGTGCCACGGCGTATGCGAACGGCGAGAACGACAGAAACGGGGATTTGGTACGTACACAGATTCCCACAAACAGATCACCAATCGAACCCATGCCGACAAACTCGGTCGTACCCAACTACATCTATCACGAACCTGGTATGCCGATGCTGTTGAACATGGATTTTAGCGGCCCAATCGAAACATGGGGCTGGGCGGCGGACGAACTGGCGGCACTACGGACGACAGATGTCTTTTTACACAGGGTATTTTTGGCTGGTTGGCTAAATTCCCGAATCGTCCCCGATAGCGTTTTTGTAACGGTTTACGCTTACGGCAGGCAGTTTCAGGGCGTGTTGACACGTGCCAACGAAACGCCAGTATTCGATGGTGCTGGGAATGTGATTGGCTGGGACAATGCACCAATTCAATCCGTGCACGTTGTTACCAACCAGCAGAGCTGGGGTGCACATTTCAACGGTGTCCTGACGTTTACGGGCAATTTTGCGGCTGAATTTGAGGATGATTTTCTTAGTGCAACATTCTTCGATTTGGTGGACGCTGGCGAGATTGACCCGAGCGATCCGCAACTCTTGTTTTTAGATTTCGACATAACCACGCTTGATGGCGAAGAACTTGCGGAGCTGGGATTTAGACGAGAAGAAAATTTCGAAAATTTAGAAATTTCGGGAGAATTTGGCGAAGCGGGCGAGATTAGCGAAACACCCGAAAACGACACCTCTTCACACATAGAAAATGTAAGTTTCGCCGATTTTTCAGAAATCCCGCAAATGCGTACGGTTGTGCAAATGGTCGATGGCAGAATCTATGCGGGAGAGCTACCGCTCGTTGGATTAATGCAGACTGCCGCTTTTGAGTGGATTGCGACATACAAGGGCGACCTGCTGTTTACGGGCATTGTAGAAGTTTTCGAGATTGACGAGGGACTGCCTGACATTGTCGTTAGCGGGCTAAGCCCAATCTACGGCAATAACGATTCCGAAATATTTTTGCCATTTGGTGTCGATACGCTTGAAAATACGCATCATTACAGGCAATTTTTTGGAGATTAGGAGTTAGTGATTCCGCTTAAAACGGCGGAATTTGAGTAATGGCAGCGGCATTGCCCACAATGTTAGCCCGCCTTGAGATAAGAGGAGAAAATTATGACCTATGCAATATCTGACTTGCACGGTTGCTATGGCAAATACAAGGCAATGCTTGAAAAAATCGATTTTTCCGACAACGACACCTTGTATATATTAGGCGACATCATCGATCGTGGCGAACAGCCGATAGAAATATTGCTTGATATGAGTCGGCGGGCGAATGTTATCCCAATCCTGGGCAACCACGAATATATGGCGTATAATAGCCTAAAACTGCTATCTAGCGAAGTTACCGAGGAGAATATAGAAAAATATTTTGCGGGCGATGCCGAGGAATTTTTGTTGGATATGACGACATGGCTGACAAACGGCGGGAAGCCTACGATAGAGGGTTTCAAACGCATCAATCAAGACGAGCGGGAAGCCGTTCTAGAGTATATTTCTGATTTTTTGTTATATGAAATCATAGACGTATCTGACAAAAAATTCTGCCTAACCCATGTGGGCTTGCCTGAGGGTGCGACTGATTCCAACTTGCATAAATACGATATTCACGACTTTTTGACCGTCAAAACGGATTATGGCAAAGCCGTTTTCGAGGACGCATTTTTGGTTACGGGGCATCTTCCGACATTCCTAATCGACGAAAATTTTAGAGGTCGTATTTACAACAAACATAATCATCTAGCCATTGACACAGGGGCAATTTTCGGCGAAAAATTGGCCTGTGTTTGTTTGGAAACTTTTCAGGAGTTTTATGTTTGAGCGGTATTTAACGTGGGGGCGGATAATCCAGGTTGTTCTCGCTGGTTTGCGGGCGAACAGAGTTCGCCCCTACGGGCGGTGGTGTAGGGGCGAACTCCGTTCGCCCGCCGCCGTTAAGTTAATGACAGTAGGATAGAATCCGCCCCTACGAAAAACCAACTGTCTAGCCGTCAATTTCCTTTTTTAGTTGTTCCGTCAATTCCGCAGCCTCTTCAAAATCGCTGTGCAAAAACAACGCATTCCTTATATCTTCAAGTGCTGCCGTTGTTTCCTTTTTCCAATGTTTTTTAGCGAGTTCGTCAAGAGCAGCATAGGCGGCAGTGTCGTCATATTCTTCGCAAGCCGAACCGACTTTTTGCAAATATTCCGCCAAATAAGCCGTGTCTTCCGCTATATCTGTGTTCTCGTCAGCTCCCGCACTTGACGGCGGAATCAGCGGACTCAACTTCGCTATCGTCTCCTCCAACATAGCTACAAATTCCGCTATATTGGCGGTTATATAATCCATATCGCCTTCGTTGCCCGCCTTTTCTAAACCGGCAGCTTTATCAGTTTTTTCGGAGCTTTCTCCGACGTTATGTAATGCCGACCGCATGGCGTGTACCGTTATCGTAAATAGCCTTATATCGCCCTCCGCCAAACTTTCCTGTATGGTCGTTATCGATTTTTCCGCATCCCGACAGAAAATTTCAGACATTTTCGCCTTAAAATCCGAATTGTCGGAAGCGGGTGCGGCTGTGCCACTGCCCTCATCAGGCTTAACTGTGTTATTTTCCTCGACCTCAGGATTGGCTGTATTTGACAAAGTTTTTATCGTCTCTGCTAATCTCCGCTCCAGGAAATTCAGCAAATTACTGATTTTTAACTCATCATCTTGTGAGTCGCTTTCAAATAAAAGATCCAACTGTTTGGCAATTTCCGCCAAATCATTCTTGCCGATCGTCCGGGAAATCCCCATTAACGTGTTCACAAAACGGCGGCAACTTAATAAATCCCCTTTCTCTAAAGCTGCTCTGATATTGGTCGCCACATTCCTTTGTGTTCGCACAAATTCCTTGTTCATGCCCTTTATAAATTCGTTCTGAATTTGCGGTTTGTTATTGCCTGTGAAAAATTCCCACATTCCCTCTTTCGACTGGCGTTCCTTATTGACGTTTTCGGCGTTTTTGCGGGCAGCTTCAACCACCTCGACAGGCTGCTTATCCCTTATGAATCGGTTCAAAATACTGTTCAAATGCGACGTGTCTATCGGCTTGGATATAAACGCATCAAAGCCGTTTTGCAAAAACATTTCCGAATGTCCGATTAGTGCGTTGGCTGTGAGAGCGACTATTGGCTCGGTGTAGCCTAATTTGTGTATTTCTTGTATTGTCTCAATTCCGTCCATCCCTGGCATCATGTGATCCAGGAAAATAATATCGTACACATTGCCAGCCCGCACGTTTTCAAGGGCATCGTAGCCGCTCAAAACCGTAGTAACCTGCAAATCGTAAAACGATAGCAAGCCCTTTGCCACAAATAAATTCGTCTCCACATCGTCCACAACAAGCACCTTCCCATAAGGCATGGGATCGGGCGTGAACGTCATGCTTTTTGCCGAAAATCGGTTGGAAAGTTTGAACGTCTTCAAATTGTCTGCTAATTCCTTGCCGATATTGGCATCGATTGCCCGCTTTTGCGGTATCCGTACCGTAAAATGCGAACCCTTATCCACTTCGCTGTGTACGTCAATGGTTCCTTTCATCAGGGAAAGCAGGTTATGCACAATCGACATCCCCAGCCCTGCACCCTCGATATTCTGATTTTCTTTCTCGTCAAATCGGACAAATTCGTCAAATAAAGCCTTCAAATTTTCGGGACTCATGCCCATTCCCGTGTCCTCAACAACAAATTCCAAAATTTCCTCGTCAACGAACCTTATCCCCAAAAACACGAATCCCCGTTTTGTGTATTTGAACGCATTGGAAAGCAGATTGTTCATAACCTGCTTTATACGCAACTCATCGCCCAGCATATTCATCGGGATTTCGGGATCTATCTCTATGTTGAATTTGATTTTTTTGCTGCCTAGCCTAAATACATTCAGCTGAATTATATCGTTTATAAGGCTTGCCGCCTCGTAACTTTCGTGTAAAATTTCCATCTTGTTCGCCGCAATCTTGGATAAATCCAAAATATCGTTGATTATGCTAAGCAAAACCTGCGAAGAGCTGTAAATCTTGGCAAAAGCCTCTTCTACCGATAACGGCAAATCCGTGCTTTTTAATTGAATTTCCGAGATTCCCAAAACGGCACTTATCGGCGTTCTTATTTCGTGGCTCATTCTCGCCAAGAAGCGTGTCTTTGCCTCGGAGGTTTCCTCTGCCAACGCCGAGCGTTTCATCTCGTCCATCGCACGGTAGAAATCCCGCATATCTGTGGCATACGAGCAAATCATTACCTCGCCCTTGATAACAGTCTTGTAGCAGGTTATCTTGGACGGAATCGGGTTGCCGTGAACATCTTGATGTATCCAATCAAATGTTGTATGACCCTGTTCCAAAGCGTTTTTCATATGAAACACACCCAATTCACTTGACAACGACCCATCGGGTTGATGTTTGGGCGAAAATCGGAAAAATTCTTTCAAATACGATTTGGTGTCCGAAACGCCGTAACGTCGTTTTACCTCTTCGTTGCAGTTCGTCAGCTTAAAATCTTTATCCCAAAACGTGATAACTAGCGGCACTGTGTCCATCATAAACTGCACGTATTCATAATAGTCCTTCTCGGATTTGAGCTCGGCAACGTCCATAACCTCTTCCGCCAGCTTATTTATAGCCCGTGCCGCCGTCTGAAAATCGCCCTCAAAGTCTGCCGCATTGAGCCTTGCCTCGGCATCGCCCTTGCTTACTTTTTTGGAAACATTGGTTATTTGCACGACAAGATCTTTGAAAATATCGACAATATCGCCCACCACATTGTTAAGCTGCCCAATCTCGTCCTGCACATCATCTCGGATATTAACGCTAAAATCGCCCTGTTGCAGCAATTTTGCCTTTGTGCCAAATAGTGCAAGCCGCCTTTTGAAAGAAGTGGTCATAAGCCAGACGGTCGTCAACGCCACGCCCACAATGAACACGAGCGCCACCAGGTTGAAGATAAAATATTGTTCCTGTTGGTAGTACAAATTCTGAGAAACGGTGGCAATAAGGTTCAAATTCAGTTGTCTCAAGCTCTCGATAGAGTTGATATTTTCCATGGCGTGAACGAACACGCTATCAAACCGCTGTGGTTCGTCAAGGTTCTCAACTCTATAATATCCTTGCATAAATAACACATTTTGCAATATGGTGTGTACATTTTCGATGGTTTGTGAAACCATATCAAAGCCTAAAATTTCGTTAGCCACGGGGTCAGCCCGCAGCAATTCCTCATATTCGTCCACGGTGGCTGCTATTCTCTCGACCCAGCCGTCCAGATCGGCATGGATGAGCTCCACGTCTTCTGCCGTAAAACCCGCAAGTAATTCGGGGTCGCCAAAATTGAGGGAAATGGTTATCCAAAACCCTCTAAATTCATTTTGCAGGTCAACAAGCAGCCGATTTCGCTCCATAACATGGGTCAGCAAATAGGCTTGCTCATCGCGCACACTAGCCGTAAAATACGTACTATACAGCAACACGCTCAATATCACAGCAATTATAATACTAAACGACAAAACCATCTTCTTCACTATCGACATCCTAATACCTCCTAAGACCGTGGGGCTCTGCCCCACACCCCGCTGGGGGCCAGCCCCCAGACCCCCGCTGGGGCCAGCCCCAGACCCC
>WRKH01000148.1 GCA_009778175.1 Turicibacter sp. | reverse complement strand
TCTGGGGGCTGGCCCCCAGCGGGGTGTGGGGCAGAGCCCCACGGTTTTAAAACTGGAGGTGGGGGGAGTCGAACCCCCGTCCAAAAACCCTTTGGTAACAACGTCTTCCATCATAGTTGGTTGTTTTTTATTCCCTAAGCAAAACGCCAACCAGCAGGCTTTTTGTTTCGGTAGCTTCTAAAATCTTAATTCGCCCCAAAGCACTGGCGAAAAAGTTCCCCGTATTTTCGACGCTGGTTGCTATGCTAACGGGATCGCCTAGGCCAGCGACCGCTTATACTAAGCGGCAAGTGCTAATTGATTATTGTCGTTTCTTTTTTAAAGGTCGGTCTTATTACGCAGATACCGTCTGCGGATGGCAGTCATTACTGTCGGAGTCCCTGTCGAAACCATTACACCCCCAAATTCTTCAAAATACAATTATATTGTACAACATATTTACAAAAAAAGCAAATTATGTTAAAATATTATTTGTATGTTAAAAAATTTGAAAGAGAGCAAACATGAAAAAAAACAGAAATGTAGCAATAATAGCCCACGTAGATCACGGAAAAACAACACTCGTGGACAGACTACTGTGGGAGAGCGGTGCGTTTAGGCAAAACCAAGTAGTGGCAGAACGAGTCATGGACTCGGGCGACTTGGAGCGGGAGCGAGGCATAACCATTTTGGCGAAAAATACGTCCGTCATTTACAACGATGTTAAAATAAATATAGTCGATACGCCTGGTCATGCGGATTTTGGGGGCGAAGTGGAACGGGTGCTGAAAATGGTCGATGGCGTTATTTTGGTCGTGGACGCTTTTGAAGGCCCGATGCCGCAGACAAAATTTGTGCTGAAAAATGCGTTGGACTTGAATTTGCCCTTGATTTGCTGTATAAATAAGGTGGACAGGCCCGAGGCTCGCCCGCACGAAGTGGTGGACGAGGTTTTGGAGCTGCTGATAGAGCTAGATGCGGCGGAAAGTCTGCTGGATTCGCCTTTCATATTCGCATCGGCTAAAAAGGGCTGGACGGCGATGGAACCGCAGGACGGCGGCGAGGGCATGAAACCGCTTTTTGACCTTTTGCTTGAACATATTCCCGTGCCAACGGGCGATATTGCGGCAAGTACGCAGGTTTTGATTTATAACATGGACTATAACAATTATCTGGGGCGGATCGGGATCGGCAAGATTGCGAACGGCTCGATACGGGCTGGTGAGCCTGTCGCCATTGTCAACATTCACGAACCCGAGAAGGTAAAGCAGGTAAAAATTGCCAAATTATACGAATTTTTGGGGCTTGACCAGGTGGAGGTGCAAGAGGCGGCGGCGGGTGCGATAGTCGTGATTTCTGGTATTCCCGAAATAAAAATCGGGGACACGCTGTGCAGTCCCGAGGAAGTTAAGCCCTTGCCGTTTAGCAAGATTTCCGAGCCGACTTTGGCGATGAATTTTATGGTAAATGACAGCCCCTTTGCAGGGCAGGAGGGGAAATTTCTCACGTCCAGACAGGTGCGGGAGCGTTTGTATAAGGAGCTTAACACGGACGTGAGTTTGCGGGTCGAGGACACGGACAGCACCGAGACTTTTAAGGTTTCGGGGCGGGGCGAGTTGCATTTATCGATTTTAATTGAAACCATGCGACGCGAGGGCTATGAATTTCAGGTTTCCAAGCCAGCCGTTTTGTACAAAGAAATAGACGGCGAGCGGCACGAACCCATGGAGCTCGTAACAATCGACGTACCCGAAGAATTTATGGGCGTTGTGATACAAAAATTGGGCAGCCGGCGTGGCGAGATGCTCAAAACATCGCTTGCAAAGGGCGGATATACCAGAATTGAATTTAGCATACCGGCTCGAGGTTTGGTGGGGTATCGTGCGGAATTTTTGACAGACACGAAAGGCAACGGCATTATAAACACGCTATTTGACGGTTACGGGCCATACAAGGGCGATATTCCCGAGCGTTCGCAGGGTTCGCTGATTTCCTTTGAAACGGGCAGTGCTGTGCCTTACGGTATGTACAATGCGCAGGAGCGTGGCAGTTTGTTTGTTGCACCTGGCGTTAAGGTATATACGGGAATGGTGGTGGGCAGAAATGCCCGTAGCGGCGATATGGAAGTTAATATTTGCAAGCAGAAGAAGCTAACAAACATCAGGGCTTCTGGCAGCGACGATGCATTGCGGTTAGTTCCAGCTGAAATTTTGAGTTTGGAGCAATGTTTGGAATTTATCACGGAGGACGAATTAGTGGAGGTAACGCCGCTAAGTTTGCGGATACGCAAGAAGATTTTGGATTCGGGGCTTAGGGCAAAGGCTCGGAAGGGGTAAGGCCGTGGGGCTCTGCCCCACACCCCGCAAGGGGGCTTTTCGTCATACCCCCTTGACCCCCAACTTTCGCTTTTGTTGTTACCATGGGAATCCCCAACTGTTACAAATTTGTAGTAGGGGCGGGGGTTCGCCCTACTGTCGTTAACTTAGTGCCAAGGACGGTCGAGGCAAGCCTCGACCCTACAATTTGAATGTAGGGAATGGGCTTGCCCATTCCGCTTTTTTTGCAATTTATGCGTTAAGTTAATGACAGCGGGTTCGCCCGCTCGTTTTTTCTATAAATCAGCTTGTTTTTAATGGGATTTAACGCAAATTTCTACTCAAATGACTGCGAAAAAATAAACTCCGTATGGTCAGCCATTGCAAATTGCAGTATCACATCGTCAAGCCCATAATCGCCTAAAATCTCGCTTAACTCCTCTTCCGTCAGCAAAACGGCTTCCAATCCGTCCTCAAAAAGCCGAATTTTTCCCTCATCCCACATTTCATGAGCTACTGTAAAATTTTCAACCACTTGCAAGCCGTGCTGTGGGCTAAATCGGAGTTCAAATGTCGTGTAATACGCCATTCCGCCATCGCCGCCAACCAAAACTGGCCGCCCAAATCCGCCGTCCTGCGGTTGCGTAACCGCCGCCACGAACGGAAACCCCTCTAAAATGCCCAAATCTTTGTAAAAAATTTCTCTAACGGCAATGAAAAATATCCGTCCTACCGTAAGAGAGCCGCCATGACCGTTGTCCTCTTGGCGAAATGCCAACACGCCCAAAGTGCCGTCCTCGTCCAATTCTACAATATGTGCCAGATTAGTCGCCCAGCCAATGGGAGCAAGTTCAGAGTCATCCGCACTGCCAACATTAAATTCCCTGATAGCCCTGGCAAATAGCGTAAATTCCGCCCGTCTTGCCGCCTGTTCCGTCAACTCGTCTGGGCGGCCCAAAACGTCCTCGATATGCTCTACGGGCGACCAATCGGTTATCGGGTTGCCTAGCAAAACCACATACGATGCAGGGCTAAAGCCAACAAGCGGCGTTAGATCGGAAATTTGGTTGTTATGGACACTCAAATGCATTAAATCTAGCCCAGCAAGCGGCGAAATATCGAAAATTTCATTATCGTTAATGAACAAGAAACTTAAACTCTCCAAGGCTGACAATGCCGAAACATCGGAAATTCGGTTGCCGTCCAATTCTAGCCAAACCAAATTTTCCAACTCGGCAAGCGGTGCAATGTCGCCTATGTCGTTGCCGCCCAAATCCAATTCCGACAAGTTTCTCATATATTGCAACGGCAAAATGTCCTCGTTGCTTAGGTTTTCGCCCCTCAACCGCAAAACTTCAAGTCCCGTGCCAAAATCCTGCCCTTGTATTGTTATGAAAGTTGGCGTATTATCGGCGGCGGTGTCCGTTGGCGGCGTTTCGGCAGCGGCAATGTCTGCTGCTTCGGTAGGGTTGTCGGTATTGCCGCCCCCGCCGCAAGCGGTAAAAATGGCTACTGCGAAAAATGCTCCGATTGCCAATGTTACAAATTTCCTTAAATTCCTCATTGTGGTAAAGTTCTCCTTTGTGATAAGTTATGATAGCATTATAAGCGAGGTAAAAATCATTGGCAAGCACTATTTTGTTGCGGGAGTGCAATGGTTTGTTGCAGTTGGCGCATTTTAGCCATTCCCTAAACTCTGCTCAACTGCTCCAACCAAAGCGTACTAACCGCATCACTAGGCATACGCCAATCCATATGCGAAGCCAAATTCACCGTACCAATCTTAGGCGCATCGGGAGCAGAATTACGCTTAAACTGATGGGCAAAAAAACGACGGTAAAACACCTTCAACCACTGCAAAATTACCTCCGCTGAATATGTGCCGCAAAACGCCAATTTTGCCAACCCAAATACTTCCTTCGGCTCTCTGCCCCATCGCATCACATGATAGAGAAAAAAATCATGCAACACATAAGGCCCTACCAATTCCTCTGTATATTGAACAATTTCGCCGTCTTTTGCGGGCAAAAG
Source organism: Turicibacter sp. (assembly GCA_009778175.1). Lineage (GTDB taxonomy): Bacteria > Bacillota > Clostridia > Lachnospirales > WQUN01 > WRKH01. Next base: position 1,842 of record WRKH01000148.1, on the reverse strand, counting down.
CTCCGGGCTTATCGGCGTGTCCAAAATATCCATCAAAATGACCGAAAGCCTGTTGGAATGTCTGTCCTTAAACGTGCCGCTGCCGCCAGGGGCGTACAACACGTCCGTTGCGTACCCGACAATATGGCGAACGAGCGTCTTTGGCACACCCGCATTTACGGAGTACATACTCATATGGTCGCCGTTGTAAGTTGACCAGCCCAGTGCAATTTCCGAAAGGTCGCCCGTGCCGACCACTATGCCGTCCGTGGCGTTCGCCAAATCCATCAAAACCATCGTACGCATACGAGCCTGTGCATTTTCGAATGTTGCGTCCTGTATCTGCGTGTGCCCAATGTCTTTCAAATGCAGCTCCACCGACTTTGTTATGTCGATTTCTCGGAAAGATACGTCCAAAAAATTACAAAGCTCCCTTGCGTTACCTTTCGTGCGGGCGGACGTGCCGAAACAGGGCATCGAAACCGCAAGCACATTCTTAAACGGCATCCCTATTATTTCGCACGCTTTGACAATGATGAGCAAAGCCAAGCAGGAATCCAAACCACCCGAAATCCCCAAAACCATCGATTTTATGCCTAGATGCTCCACTCTTTTCGCCAACGCATACGCCTGTATGTTCATAATTTCCTCACAACGGGCATAGCGTTCCGATTTATCCTGCGGCACAAAGGGCATGGGATCGATATGCCTTGTCAGCGTATCGCAGGTAAAATGCGTCAAATCCCCCGCTGGGTTGATTTTTATACTTTTCTCCAAATTATACCGATTTCTCGTCATTATGGCACTAAGCCTAGTCCGTTCATAAGAAAGGGCATACAAATCAATTTCGGAAACGGCATAGCCCTTGTCAAAAGGCTTAGACTCCGTTAATATAACCCCATTTTCGCAAATGATATTATGGCCCGAAAACACAAGCCCCGTTGTACTTTCGCCATAACCCGAGCTCACATAAACATAGCCGCAGATAAAATTCCTAGACCGTTCCCGAGCGAACAGTCTCCGATACTCCGCTTTGCCCACAATTTCGCTACTTGCCGACAGATTCACCCGTATCATCGCATCGCTTTCGCTTTCACTTTCGATACAGCTTCTCAAATCGTCGCCAATGGTAATTTTCAGGCTAAACTCCATTTTCGTATGCGATTCCATCCTCAAAATCACTTTACCGAATTCATAAAATTCATTATCGAACAAAATGCTCGCATTTTCATGCGGGGCGGGGTTAAAGTATCTCGACTCGCTAAATTCGCCATAATTCGGGATATTCGATTTTGCAATTATCGCAAACAGCTCGCCTTTACCAAAGACAGCCGCCGCATTATAAAGATTATCCTCATGTCTCATGGGCAGCCCCACGACCACTATAATATCATACTCCGAGCTTTTCTCAATCAAATAACTCAGCATTTCCCGTGCCGAGTTCAAAAGCGTATTTTGCAAAAACAGATCTCCACAGGTATACCCTGTAATACACAATTCAGGAAAGCAAAGCAAGTGCACACCTTCATCACTAGCTTTTTTAATACTTTCCAAAATATTCCCCGCATTATACTCACAATCAGCCACCCGAATCCGAGGCGTAGCAGCAGCCACCTTCACATAATTACTAAACAATCCCCCCACCCTTTCTAAACATCAAGACCGTGGGGCTCTGCCTCACACCCCGCTGGGGGCTCTGCCCCCAGACCCCCGCCAGGGGCTCTGCCCCTGGACCCCGCAAGGGGACAAGCCCCCTTGACCCCCAACTTTCGTTATTTGTTGGGTCTCGATTCTGCCCCAATCGCTTTAAATTTGTAGCGGTTTACGGAAATCCACGAGCCAAGTAAGACGAAAGTTGGGGGG